>NZ_JAUSVX010000019.1 GCF_030814995.1 Labrys wisconsinensis
CAGGTTGTATGTCGCCTTGAGGATAGCCAGGCCCGCCATCTCAACGCGAATGCGGAGCATTCGTCGTCAGCCGGGTCGGCAGCGGCGGGCGGCCGTCCCGGGTCATCGTCGTAGACCGCCCCGAACTGCTTCTCCAGGAAACCCCAGTCGATCGTCCGTGCCAGCTTCACCAGCGCATGGCCCATGTCGAGGATCTGGTCGAGCCGGGCCCGGAACAGGTCGGTCTGGCCGCCCTCCCGCCGTTCTCTCGGACGCATGGCTCGCTCCATCGCCGCCTCGTCGTGACGACGGAGTCACGCGCAGAACGCCCCGTCAATTTGCCGGAAATCGCTGTCCACATCCGCGATCTCCGGCAATCGCCAATACTTGGAGAATACGGAAACTCTCCACCCTTCAAAGGGTTGCGAGTTCTTCACAGGCGACTATTTCGAGCCGTTGCGTCGTTATGCCCGGCCCTCCCGCTCCCGAGGAATGAGTTTGTCATGGTCGAGGCTGAGAAAAAATGGAGCGGGCCGTTGGCACTCTCTTGTCGCCCAGTGGGCTATGGGCCTGGCGCGACGAGTGTCGGACGCGCCGGCGGAATAGTGTCCCGAAACAGCTTTCCTTCGGCCACCTTCCGATCCACCCATTGTTCCTCGGCAACCCATGGATGCTCTCCCGATCCCTGGTGGCTGAAGCCGGCGACAACGATACGATCAACCGTGGAAGCGACATTCCATAGGACATCGGCAGCAACGATGAGCCCCGAGGAAGGGACAGCATAGGGTGGCGGCGAAAATGCCGCGAGTTCCTCGTCCAGCCGCTGATGCGTAGCCGCTGACAGTATCCTCAACCGCTTGCCGTGCCGGTCGCATATCTCCTGGATACCTCCACTATAGTCGATGCACATATCCTCGAATCCAGGATAAGCACGGACAAACTCCGGGCGAATGGCGTCGAGCCAGACCGGATCGCGAACGCACCAGATCTCCGCTGCCGCTGCTATGCCTGGGACGGTAACCCATGAAGGATTTTCTACAATCGCCTTGCCGTCTATCCCGCTGTTGGGAACAGCCACCACATCAGTCCGCCAGGCGTCTTCACCGGCCGATCGGCAATCGTTGAAGCGGATTACAAGATCAGCAGAGAGCACCGTCTGCCGTCCTTGGTCACTCACATCGCCATTTCCGACGATCGCGATAATTCGCCCCGACATTACAACTCAGGCCCCTCATTTCCCGAAGCCACCGGCAAATGCATCCCGAATTTCCCGTAGATTTCGGCCCGCGTGATCCTGCCCATCGCGGAGGCCCTGCCCTGCTCGCTATCAGCCGGATCGCTGAACAGGTCGAGAGATCCGTCGGCATTCAATGTACCAGCAGGATCGTCGCGTCGTCCATCTCCGGTCTCCGTTCCTCAAGCGGACCTCCGATATCGTCCCCAATCGAGACTCTCCGTCGGCGATCCCGCTGCACGAGAGCTATCGCGAAGGTGGCAGGGTCAAGAGGCATGGCCTGGTCCTGGGCCAATCCTATGCCCGGGCCGGCAAGTTCGCGCTGATCAAGCACCGGCGCTATGCCCACGCCAAGCAGTTCAAGCGCGCCAGCAAGGCCCTCAAACGCCTGCGCACCATGCAGGAGGCGGTGACAACTTCCTGGTGGGAACAGCCGGCGATGCCAACAACGCCGTCCTCGCCGCCGTCGGATACAACTTCAGCCTCATCCTCAACTGGCTGAGGTCGCTTTGGTGCGCTCTCGTCCTGGCTGCATCGGGATTCTTCACAGGCGGCTTAGGGTGCTGGAACGCTGAAAGCCGCGCCGTTGGGGCGGCTTTGATTGTATTGCTTATCTTGTCTGGTTGCGGGGGGCAGGATCTGAACCTGCGGAACCATCGAGCGCGGACATGACCGGAAGCGCACCGCAGTGCCGGAGTCAACCGCTTCAGCGGGTGCGCAAGGCGGGGACCGACGTCTCGATCCGATGTCACAGGCTTACGGGTGGCGACATCGGCATGCCGCCGACGCCCCCCAAAGACGACCGGTCGGCAGCATGGGCCGCTCGCGGAGCGGCTCGGGCGCCTCAAGTGCCGGCTTGCCCGGCGGGATTCGCCCTGCGCCATTCCTCATACTCGGCTCGGGCATCGTCGTGCAGGGGGTAGTAACGCTGCAGCGGCGCGCCCTGCATCAGCTTCATGCGGGAGAAATCCTCCCATTCATGATGCACCTTGGAGGTCTCGACGACCTTGCCGGCCAGGGCGACGGGCACGACCACCGCGCCATCGTCATCGGCCACGACGATGTCGCCGGGAATGACGGTGACGCCGCCGCAGGCGATCGGCACGTTGACGGCAAAGGGCATCAACCCCGTCTGGGTATGGAAATTCGGCGTCCAGCCGCGGACCCAGAGCGGCAGGTCGAGCTTCCTGAGGTTGGGATAGTCGCGCAGGCACCCGTCGATGACCATGCCGGCGCCGCCGCGGCCCTTGAAATAGGTCGACATCATGTCGCCGAACACGCCGGCGGTCATGTCGGCGCGCGCGTCGACGACCACGATGTCGCCTTCCCTCACGTGATAGAGCACGTGGCGATGGAGCTGCTTTTCCGGATCGGCATATTCCCCCTCGCCGTAGAGGTCTTCGCGCTTGGGCATGAACTGCAGCGTCAGGGCCGGCCCGGCGATCGACTTGCCTTGGTTCCAGCTCACCGGTCCTGACATGTGCGGATTGCGGATGCCCATATGGCCGAGAATGCCGGCAACGGTCGCCGCGCCGAGCGCGTGCAGTGCGGCGACCAGCTCCCTGTCGGGGCGCGTGATATCCGGCGTATGGGTCATGGCACGTCTCCTTGAGCCCTCGACGCGGTCGAGGCCCTACCAGTTGGTGATCGAACCGTCGGCGCGCCGCAGATGCGGCGGCTCCCAGAATTTGAAGCTCTGCTTGCGGATCAGCGCCTCGTCGACCTCGATGCCGAGCCCCGGTGCATCGCCGACCTCGTAGACCGCGCCGGCGAGGCGCGGCTGGGTCGTGAAGATCTCGCCGTCGTCGAAGCCGAGATGGCGCTCGCCCGGCGAGGCGCGGGTCTCCAGCCAGGCGAAGTTGGGCACGGCCGCGGCGAAATGGATGGTGGCGGCGGTGCAGATCGGCCCCAGCGGATTGTGGGGCATCATGTCGACGTAATGAGCCTCGCTCCAGCCGGCGACCTTCATCGCTTCGGTCAGCCCGCCGACATTGCAGACATCGATGCGGTTGAACTGGTGGATGTCGCGCTCGACATAGGGCAGGAACTGCCACTTGCTGGCGAATTCCTCGCCGATGGCGAAGGGGATGTCGGTGAGCCTGCGCAGGGCCTCATAGGCCGCCGGCGTCTCGTCGCGGATCGGCTCCTCCAGGAAGTCCAGCGTTCCCGACGGCATCTTCTGGCAATAGGACGCGGCTTCGGCGACCGAAAGACGGTGGTGATAGTCGATGCCCAGCACCACGGCGTCTCCCAGCTCCTCGCGCGCCTTCGCGCACCATCTGGCCGTTTCGCCGATGCTGCGGCGCGGCTCGTAGACGCCGCTGCTGTCGTGGTCCGCGGGGAGGAGGCGGATGGCATTCCAGCCCGCCGCCATCAGGTCCCTGGCCTGCTCGATGATCTCGGGCCCGCACGGGCCGCGGGTCGTGGCGAAGGTCGGGATGTGGTCGCGCTGCTTGCCGCCGAGCAGCTGGTAGACCGGCACGCCCAGGGCCTTGCCCTTGATGTCGTGCAGCGCAATGTCGATGGCGGAGATGGCAGCGGTGAGCACCCGTCCGCCCTCGAAATACTGGCTGCGATACATCTCCTGCCACAGCGCGCCGATCGCCATCGGATCGCGCCCGATCAGGAATTCGCGATAATGCTCCATGGCACCGACCACGGCCTTCTCGCGGCCGGAGAGCCCGCTCTCGCCCCAGCCATGGACGCCCTCGTCGGTCTCGACCTTGACGATGAGCTGGTTGCGCGTGCCGACCCAGACCGGATAGGGCGTGATTGCACTGATTTTCATGGGACTTTCCGAACCGATCCGAATCCGTCACGCCACCTTGAGAGCCATCGTCGTCCGGCCGTCGAACAGGTGCAGCCTGTCCTGGTCGAACGCGATCCACACCGCCTCGTCCGGCTCGACCGCCACGCTGGGATCGAGGCTGATATTGATGACCTCCGCATCGACGACGACCTGCACGAAGGTGACGTCGCCGGTCGGCTCGACGCTGTAGATCTTGCCCGGTACCCGCCCGGGCGCAGCCTGCCTGTGCAGCTTGAGCGTGGAATGGCGGGCGCCGAGCACCGCCTTGCCGGTGCTGGAGCCCTGCGCCTTGCGGGCGTTGAGCGGGGAAAGCGGCAGGGTCCAGCCGCCGGCTCCCCTGAGAGCCATCGTGCCGCCTTCGCTCGCGACATCGACGGGAATGAGGCTCATGGCCGGGCTGCCGACGAAGCTGGCGACGAACGTATTGACCGGATTGGCGAAGACGTTGGCCGGTGAATCATATTGCTGCAGGAAGCCGCCATGCATCACGGCCATCTTGTCGGCCATGGTCACCGCTTCGAGCTGATCATGCGTGACATAGACGATGGTGGCGTTGAGGTTGTGGTGGAAGCGCTTGATCTCGCTGCGCATCTGCACGCGCAGCTTGGCGTCGAGGTTGGAGAGCGGCTCGTCCATCAGGAACACGGCGGGATCGCGCACCAGGGCGCGGCCGAGCGCCACCCGCTGCTGCTGGCCGCCCGAGAGCTCGCGCGGGCGGCGCTCCAGCAGATGGGTGATGTCGAGCACGGCAGCGGCCTCGCGCACCTTCTTCTCGATCGCGTCCTTCGATTGCCTGCGCATCTGCAGCGGGAAGGCGAGATTGTTGAAGACCGTCTTGTTGGGATAGAGCGCGTAGTTCTGGAACACCATCGCGATGTCCCGGTCCTTGGGATCGAGATCGGTCACCACCCGCTCGCCGATGACGATCTCGCCCGAGGACAGCGGGATCAGGCCGGCGATCAGGTTGAGCGTCGTGGTCTTGCCGCAGCCCGAGGGCCCGACCAGCGCCACGAACTCGCCGTCCTCGACCCTGAACGACACATCCTGCACCGCATGCACGGCGCCATAGGATTTCATCACGTCCTTGAGGACCACTCCGGCCATCAACGACCTCCTAATGCTTGACGGCACCCTCGGTGAGGGCGCGCACGAAGTATTTCTGCAGGACGAGGAAGAGCACGACGACGGGCACGCTCATCAGGAAGGTCGCCGCCATCAGGC
This sequence comes from Labrys wisconsinensis, assembly GCF_030814995.1. Lineage (GTDB taxonomy): Bacteria > Pseudomonadota > Alphaproteobacteria > Rhizobiales > Labraceae > Labrys > Labrys wisconsinensis. Next base: position 5,244 of record NZ_JAUSVX010000019.1, read on the forward strand.
CCGGCCAGTCGGTGGCGAATTCGGTGAAGAAGCGCTGGATGCCGACGGGCAGCGTCATCGAGTCCTGCTTCGACAGGAAGGTGTAGGCATAGACATATTCGTTCCAGGCGCCGATGAAGGAGAAGATCGAGGTGGCGATGATGCCGGGCGTCGAGAGCGGCATGACGATCAGCAGGAAGGCCTGGAAGCGCGTGGCGCCGTCGATGCGGGCCGCCTGCTCGAGCTGCACCGGGATGTTGTCGAAGAAGCCCTTGAGCAGCCAGATCGACAGCGGCAGGCCGAAGGTGAGGTAGGTCAGGATCAGCGAGCCGTGGGTGTTGACGAGGCCCATCCAGCGCATCAGCAGGAAGAGCGGCATCAGGAAGACCACCGCCGGGAACATGTTGCGCACCAGCACGGCGAAGAACAGCAACTGCCGGCCCGGGAAGCGGAAGCGCGAGAAGGCATAGGCCGCCGGCACCGCCACGACGACGCCGAGGATGGTGGTGGTGAGCGAGACGAAGAGACTGTTCCAGAAATAGAGCAGGAATTCCCGGCCGGTGGAATCGGCCGGATTGATCAGGCGCCAGTAATTGGCGAGCGTCGGCTCGGCGGGCCACCATTGCGGCGGATATTGCAGGGCGGCGAACTGCGTCTTGATCGAGGTCAGCACCATCCAGGCCATCGGCAGCACGGTGAAGACCAGGAGGAACAGGATGGTCAGCCGCCCGGCCCAGCGCCAGCCGTCGAAGGGCTTGCGGGCGGCGCGGCGGGCGGGCTGCGGGGTGGCGGTCATTGCGCCCTCCCGTCGTCGCCGCGCGTCAGGGCCTTCACGTAGAAGGTGCCGAGCACCATCATCACGACGAACAGGATGACCGCATAGGCCGAGGCGACGCCGTAGCGCTGGCGGCCGAAGGCGATGGTGTAGATGTCGGTGATCCAGATGTCGGAGGCGCCGGCCGGGCCGCCGCCCGTCATGATCCAGGGGATGATGAAGGCGTTGAAATTCGCCACCATCAGCAGCAGCACGGTGACCATCGACACGCCCCTGAGATGCGGGAAGGTCACGTGCCAGAAGCTCTGCCAGGTGTTGGCGCCGTCGACGCGCGCCGCCCGCAGCAGCTGCTCCGGCACGGTCTGCAGCCCCGCCATCAGCATCACCATGGCGAAGGAGAACTCCTTCCAGACATTGACGACGATCAGCGAGGGAAGGACGGTGGTGGTGTTGTCGAGAAAGTTGATCGGCCTGTCGGTGATGCCGAGCTGCACGGACAATGCGCCGATGACGCCGAAATCGGAGTGGTAGAGCCATTTCCAGACATAGGACGCGGCAACGGCGCTCACGACATAGGGAATGAGCAGGATGGCGCGGAGCAGGCCCCTGCCGGCGAACTCGCGGTGCAGCGCCAGGGCCGCGGCGAGCCCCAGGATGAAGGCGAACCCCGTCGAGAGCACGGTCCAGATCAGGGTGTTGAGCGTCACTCTCCGGAAGGAGGCGCTCGACAGGATGGCGGCGTAATTGTCGAGCCCCACGAAGATCTTGTCCTTCATCTGAAGGTTCGGGGGCGTCTTGAAGAAGCTGAGCTCGATCGTGTAGTAGATCGGATAGGCGATCACCACCAGCATCACCAGGATGGCCGGCAGGACGTAGAGGTAGTCGGCACGATGCTCGACGACCTGCCGCAGGATGGAGCCGCGCTTGCGCCGCAAGGCCGGCGCAGGCGCGATGACGTTCCGGTCTGTCGCGATGCTCACGGGCGCGGGCCCTTCCACGGGTTGCATGGAGACGTGCCGCCGGCGGCGAAGGAGCCGCCGGCCGTTCCGTCAGGGCGCTATTGTCCGTCCAGCAGGGCCTGGACCTTGCCGGCCGCATCGTCGGCGGCTTCCGACACCGACATCTTCTGCGTCAGCACGTTCTGCATCATGTCGGGCACGATGTTGTTCATGATCTCGGTCGATTCCGGGATCACCGGGAACGGAATGCCGTTGGGCAGCATCGACGTCGTGACGTCGAGGAACTTGATGCTGTCGAGACGCTGCTTCATCCACTTGGTCTTGAAGCCGCGCAGGTTGCTGGGATTGGAATCGACCCAGGCGAGCTTGGTCGACCATTCCGGACCGGTCCAGAAGCAGACCAGCGCCTTGGCCGCCTTCTCGTCGAGGCCGCCGTCGACATAGTCGGTCTTGACGATGTGGATGTTGGAGCCACCGAACACCACGGCGCGCCGGGCCGGCCCCTTCGGGATCAGGCCGTAGCGCATGTTCTGAACCACCTGGTCCGCAACCGCCTTGTCGGCGCCGGTGGCCTTGGCGGCGAGGTCCACCATCTTGGCGTACTCGGCCGGGTGGGCGATCATCATGCCGAGCTTGCCGGCGATGAAGGGGTTCTGGTTCTCGTTCTGGGTGTTGGTCAGGGCCGAGACCGGCACGGACTTGTCGCGCACATACATGTCGTAGATCGATTGCAGCGCCGCCTTGGCGCCGTCATTGTTGATCTCCACGGCCTTGTAGGTCGGCTTGTCGCTGGCTTCGTCGAGCGCGCCGCCGCCGAAGGCCCAGAGCTGCGGCATGAAGCGGAACGGCGTGTTGCCGGCGTTCTGCTTGGCCACGAGCCCATAGCCGGACAGGCCCAGCCTGTCGTGGATCTGTCTGGAATAGGTGACGACATCGTCCCAGGTCGCCGGCGGATGGTCCGGATCCAGGCCCGCCCGCCGGAAGATGTCGGCGTTCCAGATCAGCGCCATCGTCTCGTTGTTGGTGGGAATGCCGTAGGACACGCCGTCATAGGTCACCGACTTCAAGGCGCCCGGCCAGAAATCGGCGGCGGAATAGCCGACGTCTTCCGGTTTCAGCGGCATGAAATAGCCCTTGGATGCAAATTCGACGCTGCCGAGGATCTGCAGCCGCACGACCATCGGCGCGGCATTCCCGAGCGTCGCGGTGCGCAATTTGTCGATCAGCTGGTTGTAGTCGATGTTCTGGTAGTCGAGCCTGATGTTGGGATAGGCGGCCTTGAAGGCAGCCCAGAATTCCTCGTGCACCTTGCGCGAGATGTCGGGCGAGGCGTCGTTCGGCCCGGTCCACCAGACCGACACCCGGCCCTTGGTGTCGAGCGGCACCACCTTGGAACACTCGGCCGCGGTGTCGACCTCCTCCGTGCCGGCAATGGAGCGAATATAGTCGGGCGACCATCTGCTGAGGTCGACGCTCTGGGCATGGGCGGCGGTGGTCGACAGCGATACGGCCAGGCCCATCGCCAGCGCCCCTCGGCGCAACGGCCGGCCGGCCGCAATGGCACGATCTTGCGACTTTTCCACTGGATCCCTCCTCCCGACGACAGTCCGCCTCCACGGCGGCCGCGGATGCGCGTCCGCATCCGGCTCAGTCCCTCCCGGACGTCCGGTATCCTCCGGCTTCATCCCATGCCCCGACACTTCCAAACCAAAACCTATCTGTCAATCTGAATGAGATCGTACATTATTTTTCGCAGTTGACACATGATCGGCTTGGCATGCTGTAGGAACGGGGTTAAACCGGCTGATATGGACAAGACGACCGTCATCCCCTTCCCCGCGGGAGAAGCCGCCGAGCAGCCGGGCCGGGTCTATGAACGGATCCGCGATGAGATCGTCTCGGGCCGCCTCGGCCCCAATGACCGGCTCAAGGTCGCGGAGCTGGCCGTGCGCTACGGCACCTCGACCAATCCGATCCGCGAGGCGTTGCAGCAGCTCAGGGGGGAAGGCTTCGTCATCATGGAGCCCAACCGGGGCGCACGCGTGCGGCCGATCGACGAGGAGTTCGTCCGCGACATCGTCGAGATCGAAGTGCTGATCGAACCGGCCATGACGCGCTGGTTCGTCTCCATCGCCGGCGATGCCGACATTGCCGCCCTGGAGGCGGTGCAGACCGAAATCGAGGACCTCAACTTCGCCGATCCCGCCCGGCATGGCGCGCTCGACACGCGCTTCCACCAATTGATCTATGACCGCCACTACAACCGTCATGCCGCGGTGCTGTGGTGGACGCACCGCGAGATCCTGCGCGCCATCAGCCGGCGCTTCCCGACATCGCTGAGCCGGCGCACGGCGGTGATCCGCGAACATCGCGAGCTGATCGAATGCATCCGTGCCCAGGATGCCGACGGCGCCGCGCGGGTGGTCGCGCGCCATGTCGAAGGGTCCGGCCGTCACATCATCGAACAGATGCGGGCCGCCAGGAGAAAGGACCAGGTGACGCCGCCCCTGGCCAGCAAAAGGGAAGACTGATGAGGAACGCCAGCACGCCGCTTGACACGATCCAGGACAGCATACGCACGGCCTCGCAGCCCAGCGAGCTGCGCATCACCGATATCCGCACCGCCACCATCGTCGGCCACGGCTACTATCCGATGCTGCGCATCGACACCAACCAGGGCATCCATGGCCTCGGCGAGGTGCGGGACGGCGCCCATCACGACACGGCGATGCGGCTCAAGCACCTCCTGGTCGGCCAGAACCCCTGCAATGTCGACTATCTCTTCAAGTCGATCAAACGCTATGGCGGCGAGAGCCGCGAGGGCGGCGGCGTCTCCGGCATCGAGATCGCGCTGATGGACCTCGTCGGCAAAGCCTATGGCGTGCCCTGCTACCAGCTCCTCGGCGGCAAATACCGCGACAAGGTGCGCCTCTATGGCGACACGCCGGCGCCCGCCAAGATGACGCCGGAAGGCTATGTCGAGGTGGTGAAGGCGCGCAAGGCACTCGGCCTCACCTTCATCAAGTTCGACCTGCCCGGCCAGCTCTTCGAGGCGACGCCGGGCGCGCTGATCGGCTCGAAGACCAGGTATGAATATCCGCAATACCGGCAATGGTACGTGCCCGGCCGCGGCCCCGGCCCGCGCATCAGCCAGGCCGGCGTCGAGCTCGCGGTCGAGATCACGCGCGCCGTGCGCGCGGCGGTGGGCGACGAGATCTCGCTGTGCACGGATCACTTCGGCGAGGGTTTCTGCACGGCGGACGAGGCGATCCGGATCGGCCATGCGCTCGAGCCGTTCAACCTCGCCTGGGTCGAGGACCCCCTGCCCTGGACCGATATCGCCAACCACAAGAAGGTTGCCGACGCTCTGCTCACCCCGGTGGCGGCCGGCGAGGACCTCTATCTGTGGGAAGGCTTTCGCGAGGCCATCGAGACGCGGGCCTTCGACATCATCCACCCCGACATGCTGACCTCGGGCGGCCTGATCGAGACCAAGCGCATCGCCGACCATGCCGAGCGCTTCGGCATCCCGACCGCCCTGCATGCCTGCTGCTCGCCGATCGGCTTCATGGCCAATGTGCATCTCGGCGCCGCCGTCGCCAGCCTGGTCGCCGTCGAGCACCACGGGCTCGACCTCCCCTTCTTCACCAGCCTGGTGACCGGCCTCGACGACGACTACATGGCCGACGGCTATGTCAGCGTGCCGGCCAGGCCCGGCCTCGGCATCGACCTCAACGAGGACGTCATCCGCGAGCATCTGCGCGACGGCGCGCAGTACTTCGCCGACACCAGCGAGTGGAATCGCCTGCGCGTCGGCTTCGACCGCGTGCCGCACTGAGAGCTGCGCTCATGAAGATCACGGATCTCAGGTGCGCCGTCATCGGCCGCCATCCCATCGTGCGCATCGTCACCGACGAAGGCCTGCACGGCCTCGGCGAGGTCGAGTACACCAAGCCCTATCTCAAGCCCTGGGTGCTGCATTTCCGCGAGGCACTGATCGGCGAGGATCCGACCGACGTCGAACGGGTGATGCTGAAGATCCGCCAGCGCGGCTCCTTCAAGCCCTATGGCGCCGCGGTGAGCGCCATCGAGCACGCCCTGTGGGACATCGCCGGCAAGGCGGCCGGTGTGCCGGTGTACAAGCTGCTGGGCGGCAAGGTCCGCGACAAGGTGCGCGTCTATAACGGCTCGATTCGCCGCAAGAGGACCGGCGACAACCCCGAGGACTATGCCGCCGATGTGAAGTGGATGATGGAGCGGCCGGAAAACTTCTTCATGGTGAAGCAGGGCATCAGCTTCCACTCCAACATGAAGCGCTCAGTGCCGGGCTTCCATTACGGCATCACTCAGCCGCCGGACTATCATGGGGCCATGGACCAGGGCCCGATCAGCGACCGCGGCATGGCGCATCTGATCGACTGCGTCATCGCCATGAAGGAGGTGCTGGGCGACAAGGTCCGCCTGGCGCTCGATTGCGGCCCGGGCTGGATGCTGCCCGATGCCATCCGCTTCGCCCAGGCGGTGGAGACGTACAACCTCGCCTGGCTGGAGGACATGCTGACGGGCGACTATGTGCCCTGGGTGAACCCGCAGGCCTATCGCGAGCTGACGCTGTCGACCTCGACGCCGATCCATACCGGCGAGCAGATCTATCTGCGCCACAATTTCAAGGAGCTGATCGAGACGCAGGCCGTGCGCATCATCGGACCGGACCCGGCCGATATCGGCGGCATCGCCGAGCTCAAATGGGTGGCCGAGCACGCCTATATGCATTCGATCCTGATGGCGCCGCACGGCACGGCGAACGGGCTCCTCGGCCTCGGCGCGCTGATCAATGTCTGCGTCACCCTGCCCGCCAACTACATCGCCTTCGAATATCCCTCCGCCTCCGATCCGTGGTGGCACGACATCGTCACCGGCCTGCCGAAAGAGATCGTCAGGGACAGCATGGTCGACCTCCTCGAGGCGCCGGGCCTCGGCCTCGACATCGACGCCGAGGGAGCGAAGCAATATCTCAGGGAGGAGGATGCGGGCTTCTTCGACTGAAGCGTCTTGGGATCTGGCGGAATCGCCAGGGATCGCCAAGACGCGTCGAAACAAGGAGCGGGAGCAAAGCGGCATACAGGCGCATAGCCCGGCGATGGGCCTGCTCTGCGCGGTTGCAATCGGGTAACGTTTGGAGGAACCTCAAAAAGTCCAGATCAGCGAAGGAAAACAAAGTGCGCATTTTGGCTTGCACGCAGTTCCTGGTCTTCGTCGCATTTTTGGCGGCCTGCACGACAGACCAAGGAAATGCTGGTCAATCCGCGAATAACAGGGCGCAGTGCATCGATTTCGGCTTTAGAGAGGGCACCGACGCTTTCGCCAACTGCATGATGCAGCTTTCTTTGAAACAGGAGCGCCAACAACAGCCCGATCACGATACACTTCTTCGCCGATATAGAAATCTGAGCATGGCTCGGCGTGGCGATAGTCGCTATCCCGTATGCAGCGCGGTTGACATGGACAACGAACTCGATACCTCGGCGAACAAGTGGGTTGGCCCCAATTGCCAGATGGCACCGGATTAGATTGAGTATAGATAATCGCCTATTATTTTTCGATGCGGCGAATTTCCTGAAATATCCGGCATATTCGAGAGTGCTGTTTCCATCCAAACCTGCTTTGCTTCGGGCGTAGGGTCGGGCGAGCCCCGCCGGGCTTGTCCGTCCGCATGTGCCGCGACGGTGGCGGGCCGGCATCGCGGGTGAATGTGCCGTGGATCTCACGGGTCGAAGCGCTCGAAGACCACCGAGCAGGAGCATGGCCTCGTCCATTCGCCATATCCCGCCCTCGAGCCCGTGCGAGGCCATGGCGCCTGCCGCCGAGCGCTGTGCCTGCGGACGAACTGCGCTTTTTCCGCGTCCCCACATCGGCTAAGCTCGTCGCAAACGACCCACCGTGGAGTTCGGCGTGGGCGCATTCGGGGTTCAGGAAACGCACGGCATCCTCCTGCGCGAGGAGAACCGGTCTTTGGCCTCGAGCGAAGGCTTGGGCTGGCGGTCGGTGTTCACCTCGATCCAGCGCGAGCAGCCCTATGAGGATTCCTACGATCCGCGGCCCGACCATCTGATCATCCTCCACCTCGACAGCTATGTCCGGGTCGACCGCTGGCTCGGCGTCAGCCGCGAGAGCCGCATGATCGCGCCGGGCGGCACCTTCATGGTGCCGGGCGGCATGGATTTTCGCGTCCGGCTCAACGATCCCCTCCGCACGATCCACTTCTACCTCCGCCATTCGGTGCTCGCCGAAGTGGCGCAGGAGCTCTGCAGGGGCGATCCCGACCGGCTGGAGCTCCTGCCGCGCATCGGCGAGGCCGATCCGCTGATCGAGCGGCTGATCCTGTCCGTCCGGGACGAGCTGCTCGCCGCCAACGCCCTTGGCGAGGCCTATGTCGACTATGTCGCGCGCATGATGGCGGCGCGGCTGATCCGCAACCACAGCGCCGACACGATGCGGGTCAGGCCCGAGCTCGCGGCGCCGAGCGACCTGCAGCGCAGGGTCGGGCGCGCCACCGAGTTCGTGCAATCGCAGCTGCACCGCTCGATCCGGCTCGACGAGCTCGCCGGCGCCGTCGATCTCAGCGTCTCGCAGCTTGCCAGCCTGTTCCGCCGGGCGCTCGGCCAGCCGCCGCATCGCTTCATCATCAACCTGCGCGTGGCGCGCGCCCGCGAGCTGCTGGCGACGTCGGACCTGCCGCTGGCCGAGATTGCCCTCGCCTGCGGCTTCTCCCACCAGGAGCACATGACGCGGATCTTCCGCCGCGAGATCGGCCTCACCCCGGCCGCCTATCGCCGCTCCATCGCCTGATCCCGCCGCTCCGCGCCGGTGTTTTGTGCAGAACGCACCGGCGTTCCGTGCAGGACCCTCCGCTGCATCAGCCACATGCTGCGCGCCATGCGGGGTGATGCCCCGCACCACCGGGATGCGACGGTTCCATGCAGGGATTCGTCTACGAGCGCCTGCCGGCACGGGTGATCTTCGGCCACGGCACCTTCCGGCGCCTGCCGGAGGAAGTGGCCGGCCTCGGCCTCGAACGCGCCCTGGTGCTGGCGACGCCGCAGCAGGCCCAGGAGGCCGAACGCCTCGCCGCGACTCTCGCCGGGCGCTGCGTCGGCACCTTTGCCGGCGCGCGCATGCACACGCCGGTCGAGGTCACGGCCGAGGCGCTGGAGACAGTGACGGCGAGGCAGGCCGACGGGCTGATCGCCATCGGCGGCGGCTCGACCACGGGGCTGGCCAAGGCGATCGCGCTCAGGACCGACCTGCCCCAGATCGTGGTGCCGACGACCTATGCCGGCTCGGAAATGACGCCGATCCTCGGCGAGACCACCGACGGCCGCAAGACCACGCAGCGCTCCCTGAAGGTGCTGCCCGAGGTGGTGATCTACGACGTCGACCTCACCCTGACCCTGCCCGCCGGCCTCTCCGGCACCTCGGGCATCAATGCCATCGCCCATGCCGTCGAGGCGCTCTATGCCCGGGATGGCGACCCGATCACCGCGCTGATGGCGGAAGAAGGCATCCGGGCGCTCGCCCGCGCCTTGCCGAAGATCGCCGGCGATCCACTCGACCGGGCTGCCCGCGGCGATGCGCTCTACGGCGCCTTCCTCTGCGGGGCCTGCCTCGGCGCCGTCGGCATGGCGCTGCACCACAAGCTCTGCCACATCCTCGGCGGCGCCTTCGACCTGCCGCATGCGCAGACGCACGCCATCGTGCTGCCGCATGCGCTCGCCTACAACGCCGCCGCCGTGCCGCAGGCCGTCGCCCGCATCGAGCGGGCGCTCGGCGGCGTCGATGCCCCGCGCCGCCTCCACGACCTCGCCGGCGCCGTCGCCGCGCCGCGCGCCCTGCGCGACGTCGGCATGCCGGAGGCCGGCATCGCCAGGGTGGCCGACCTGGCCCTGGCCAATCCCTCTTGGAATCCCGTGCCGCTCGAGCGCGACGGCATCGAGCGGCTGATCCGACGCGCCTGGGAAGGACTGCCGCCGGCCTGAGAACGCGGCCAGACAACGACAAGCCGGACGACCGGCCAGATTGGGGAGGACACCATGACTCGCTTTGCCGGCTACACGACATCGCGCCGCGCGTTCCTGAAGGCATCCGCGACCGCCGGCCTTGCCGCTGCGACCATGCCGCTGTTCGCGCCGGGCGTGCGCGCGGCGTCCTCGATCAAGCTCGGCTATGTCAGCCCGCGCACCGGGCCGCTCGCCGCCTTCGGCGAGGCCGACGATTTCGTGATCAAGGGCTTCCTCGAGACCGTCAAAAGCGGCCTGAAGCTCGGCGATGCCACCTATGCCGTCGATGTCGTGGTCAAGGACAGTCAGTCCAATCCCAATCGCGCCGCCGAGGTGGCCAAGGAGCTGATCGTCAAGGACGCGGTCGACATCATCCTGGTCTCCTCCACGCCGGAGACCACCAATCCGGTCGCCACCCAGGCCGAGATCGAGGAGGTGCCCTGCATCTCCACGGTGGCGCCCTGGCAGCCCTATTTCATCGGCCGCCAGAGCAACCCGGCCGATCCCAAGAGCTGGACGCCGTTCAACTCCACCTTCCATTTCTTCTGGGGGCTGGAAGACGTCATCGCCGTCTTCACCAACATGTGGGGCCAGCTTGCGACCAACAAGTCGGTCGGCGGGCTCTTCCCCAATGACGGCGACGGCAATGCCTGGGGCGACGCCAATGTCGGCTTCCCGCCGGTGCTGGCGAAGCTCGGCTACCGGCTCACCGATCCCGGCCGCTATCAGAACCTGACCGACGATTTCTCCGCCCAGATCGCCGCCTTCCGCAAGGCGGAGGTCGATATCGTCACCGGCGTGGTGATCCCGCCCGATTTCACCACCTTCTGGACCCAGGCGAGCCAGAAGGGCTTTCGACCCAAGGTCGCCTCGGTCGGCAAGGCGCTGCTGTTTCCGGTCGCCGTCGAGGCGCTCGGCAAGGCCGGCCACAACCTCTCGTCGGAGGTCTGGTGGACGCCGACCCACCCGTTCAAGTCCTCGCTCACCGGCGCATCCGCGGCCGAGATCGGCGCGGCCTATCAGCAGGCGACCGGCAAGCCCTGGACCCAGCCGATCGGCTTTGCCCATGCGCTGTTCGAGGTCGCCATCGATGCGCTGAAGCGCTCAGCCGATCCCAAGGACGCCAAGGCCACTATCGCCGCGATCGGCGCGACCAGCCTCGACACCCTCGTCGGGCCGATCCGCTTCGGCCAGGAGACCGTGCCGCCCTTCGCCCGCAAAAACGTCGCCAAGACGCCGCTGGTCGGCGGCCAGTGGCGGCTCGGCAGCGACGGCAAATACCAGATCGTCGTCACCGACAACCAGACCGCGCCGCAAATCCCGATCGGCGGCCAGATGCAGGCGATCGCCTGAGGCGCGGAGACGGCCATGCTGCTCGAGCTTAAGGACGTGCGAAAAGCCTACGGCTCGCTGGTGGTGACCGACGGCGTGTCGCTGTCCGTCACCGAGGGCGAGGCGCTGGGCGTGATCGGGCCGAACGGCGCCGGCAAGACCACGCTGTTCGCCCTGATCACCGGCGCGGTGAAGCCCGATGCCGGCGCCATCCGGCTCGACGGCCGCGACATCACCGCGATGCCGGCGGCGCAGCGCTGCCGCGCCGGCATCTGCCGGTCGCACCAGATCCCGCACCCGTTCGAGACGCTGACCGTCTTCGAGAATCTGCTGGTGGCCGCCTGCTTCGGCCGTGCCATGCGCGAAGCCGAGGCGGCCGACTGGTGCGTCGAGGTGCTGGCGCTGACCGGGCTGCTGGCCAAGGCCAACCGGCTCGGCGGCACGCTGACGCTGCTCGACCGCAAGCGCCTGGAAATGGCCCGCGCCCTGGCGACGCGCCCGCGGCTGCTGCTGCTCGACGAGATCGCCGGCGGCCTCACATCAGCCGAGTGCGAGGCGCTGGTCGGCACCATCCGCACCATCCATGCCGGCGGCACCACCATCGTCTGGATCGAGCACATCGTCCACGCGCTCCTGGCCGTGGTCGGCCGGCTCACCGTGCTCAACTTCGGCCGCAAGATCGCCGAAGGCGAGGCACGCAGCGTGATCGGCCTGCCCGAGGTGCGCGACATCTATCTCGGCTCGCCGGTCTGAGGACACGCCATGGCCCTCCTCGACATCACGGCGCTCGATGCCTTCTACGGCGACTTCCAGGCCCTGTTCGGCCTCGACCTGACGGTCGGACGCGGCGAGACGCTCGCCATCATCGGCGCCAACGGCGCCGGCAAGTCGACGCTGCTGAAGACCATCACCGGCCTGATCCCGGCGCGGCGCGAGGCCGTCCGCTTCGACGGAGAGCCGATCGGCGGCCTGCCCGCGGCTGACATCATGAGGCGCGGCATCGCCATGGTGCCGGAGGGCCGCAAGCTGTTCCCCTCGCTCACGGTCGAGGAGAACCTGCTGGTCGGCGGCTGGGGCCGCAAGGGCTCGGGCCGCTGGTCGCTGGCGGCGCTCTACGAGCTGTTCCCGATCCTGGGCGCGCGGCGGAACAGTCCGGGCACCGCCCTGTCCGGCGGCCAGCAGCAGATGGTGGCCATCGGCCGGGCGCTGATCTCGAACCCCAGCCTGCTGCTCTGCGACGAGATCTCGCTGGGTCTCGCGCCGATCGTCATCCGCGACGTCTATGCCTGCCTGCCCTCGATCCGCGCCGAAGGCACGGCCATCGTGCTGGTCGAGCAGGACATCGTCCAGGCCCTCGCCGTCGCCGACCGGGTGGTCTGCCTGCAGGAGGGCCGCGCCACGCTCGAGGGCCGACCCGCCGAGCTCAGCCGCGAGGCCATCCAGCACGCCTATTTCGGAGACTGACGGCATGGCCACCCTCTTCGACATCCTGGTCCAGGGCACGCTGCTCGGCGGGCTCTACGCCCTGTTCGCCGCCGGCCTGTCGCTGATCTTCGGGGTGATGCGGCTGGTCAACCTCGCCCATGGCGATCTCATCGTCCTTGCCGCCTTCCTGATCCTGGTGCTGGCACGCGCGCTCGGGCTCCACCCGATAGCGGCGGCGCTGCTCTGCCTGCCGGCCATGGCCGTGCTCGGCTACGTCCTGCAGCGCGGCGTGCTCGACGCCGTGCTCGGCAGGGACATCCTGCCGCCGCTGCTCACCACGTTCGGCATCTCGATCATCGTGCAGAACGGCCTGCTGCAGGCCTTCTCCGCCGACAGCCAGCGCCTGTCGGCCGGCGCCCTGGAGACCGCGTCGCTGCCGGTCGGCGGCGGCCTCGCGATCGGCGTCCTGCCGCTCGCCACCTTCGTCACCGCCGTGCTGGTCATCGTCGGGCTCAACGCCGTCTTCTACGCGACGCCGCTCGGCCGCGCCTTTCGCGCCGTCTCCGACGATCCCGCCACGGCCCAGTTGATGGGCATCGACCCCAGGACGCTCTTCGGCCTCGCCATGGGCCTGGCGCTCGCGGTCTCGGCCATCGCGGCGCTGTTCCTCGGCATCCGGGCCAATTTCGATCCGACCATCGGGCCGGCGCGGCTGATCTTCGCCTTCGAGGCCGTGATCATCGGCGGGCTCGGCAGCCTCTGGGGCACGCTCGCCGGCGGCATCGTGCTCGGCATCGCCCAGACGCTCGGCGCCGCCGTCAACCCGGAATGGCAGATCCTCTCGGGCCACCTCGCCTTCCTCGTCGTCCTGGTGCTCAAGCCGCGCGGCCTGTTCCCGCGCGCCGGCGAGTGAGCCCGCCCATGTCGATCCTCGCCTCTGCCGAGAGGGTTCCGGCCGAAAGGGAGCGGCACTACCGCGTGGCGACCGGCACGCGCGCGTCGACCATCGCCGGCCTGCTGGCCGCGCTGGTGCTCGCCGGCCTCGCGGCGCTGCCGCTCCTCGCCGGCCGCGGCCTGGTGCAGGACCTGTTCACCGTCTTCACCATGCTGGCGCTGGCGCAATATTGGAACCTGCTCGCCGGCTTCGCCGGCCTGGTCTCGGTCGGCCAGCAGGCCTATGTCGGGCTCGGCGCCTATCTCCTGTTCGGCCTCACCGCCGCGGCGGGCCTCGATCCGGTGCTCGCCATCCTGCTCGCTGGCGTTGGCGCCGTCGTCGTCGCCGTGCCGACCGCCTTCGTCGTCTTCCGCCTGCGCAGCGCTTATTTCGCCATCGGCACCTGGGTGGTGGCCGAGGTGTTCCGGCTGGTGCTGGCGCAGGTCAAGTCGCTCGGCGGCGGCACCGGCATGTCGCTGCCGCGGGAGGTGACCAACGACAGCGCCCTGGTGCGCCTCACGGCCGAGCTCCTGGGCCTGCGCACGGCCGCGGCCCGCGACGTCGCCAGCTACTGGCTAGCTCTCGCCCTCGCCGCCGGCACCATCGCCTTCGTCTATGCGGTGCTGCGCTCGCGCCGCGGCCTGGCCCTCGCCGCCATCCGCGACAGCGAGACCGCGGCGCTGTCGGTCGGGGTCGACGCCTTCCGCCTGAAGCTCCAGGTCTACCTCGTCGCCGCCTTCGGCACCGGCCTCACCGGCGCGCTGATCTATTTCCAGAAGGCCCGCATCTCGCCCGACGCGGCCTTCTCCGTGCTCGACTGGACCGCCTATGTCCTGTTCATCGTTGTCATCGGCGGCCTCGGCTCGATCGAAGGCCCGATCGTCGGCGTCGCCGTGTTCTACCTGCTCCAGGATCAGCTCGCCGGCTTCGGCTCCTGGTACCTGATGCTGCTCGGCCTCATCGCCATCCTGGTGATGCGGTTCTTCCCCAAGGGCTTGTGGGGCAGCATCGCCCACCGTTTCGACCTGTCGCTGTTCCCGATCCGCCGGCACCTCGTGCCGCGCGATGGGACGGCGACGCATCCGCTCTCGTCCCAAGGAGGCGATCATGATTGAAACCGACGTGCTGATCGTGGGCTCCGGCCCGGCCGGCTCCGCCTCGGCCCTGGCGCTCTCGACCTACGGCATCCGCAATGTCGTGGTCACCAAATATCGCTGGCTCGCCGACACCCCGCGCGCCCACATCACCAACCAGCGGACCATGGAGGTGTTCCGCGACCTCGGCATCGAGGACGAGGTCAACGAAAAGCGGGCGGCCTGGAACCTCATGGGCAACAATGTGTTCTGCACCTCGCTCGCCGGCGAGGAGCTCGGCCGCCTCTACTCCTGGGGCAATCACCCCAGCCGCCTCGCCGACTACACGCTGTCCTCGCCGACGACGATCTGCGACGTTCCGCAGAACCTGCTGGAGCCGATCCTGCTCGGCAACGCCGCGGCGCGCGGCTCGCGGGTGCGCTTCGACAGCGAATATCTCGCGCTCGAGCAGGATGCCGACGGCGTCACCGTCACGGTGCGCGACCGTCTCTCCGGCGAGGACTTTCAGGTCCGCGCCAAATACCTCATCGGCGCCGATGGCGGCCGCTCCAAGGTCGCCGAGGATATCGGCCTGCCGATGCAGGGCAGGATGGGCGTCGCCGGCTCGATGAACATCGTGTTCGAGGCCGACCTCTCGCGCTATGTCGCGCATCGGCCGAGCGTGCTCTACTGGGTGCTGCACCCCGGCGCCCATATCGGCGGCATCGGCATGGGGCTCGTGCGCATGGTGCGGCCCTGGCACGAATGGCTGATCGTCTGGGGCTACGACATCGGCGGGCCGCCGCCCGAGATGACGGACGAGCTCGCCGTCGAGGTGGCGCGCAACCTGATCGGCGACCAGACCATCCCGATCCGGATCAAGTCGCACAGCCTGTGGACGGTGAACCACATGTTCGCGCTGTCCAACACCAGCGGCCGGGTGTTCTGCATGGGCGATGCGGTGCACCGCCATCCCCCGTCCAACGGCCTCGGCTCCAACACCTCGATCCAGGACGCCTACAACCTCGCCTGGAAGCTCGCCCATGTCCTGAAGGGCAAGGCCGATCCCTCGCTGCTGCAGAGCTACGACGCCGAGCGGTCGCCGATCGCGCGCCAGATCGTCGAGCGCGCCAACAAGTCGATCGAGGAATTCGGCCCGATCTTCGAGAGCCTCGGCCTCCTGTCGACCACCGACCCCGAGCAGATGCAGCGCAACATGGCGGCCCGCAAGGCGGCGACGCCCGAGGCGGCGGAGCAGCGCGAGACGCTGCGCAAGGCAATCGCCTTCAAGTCCTACGAGTTCAACTGCCACGGCGTCGAGATGAACCAGCGCTACGCCTCCGCCGCCGTGGTGAGCGACGGCACCCCGGAACCCGCCTGGACGCGCGACCGCGAGCTCTACTACCAGGCCACGACCTGGCCCGGCGCCCGTCTGCCGCATCTCTGGCTGGAGCGGGACGGCAGGCGGATCTCGACCCTCGACGTCGTCGGCCAGGGCCGCTTCACCGTGCTCACCGGCATCGGCGGTGAAGCCTGGGTCGAAGCGGCGCGCGACATCGCCCGGCAGCACGACCTCGACATCGCCGCCTATGTCATCGGGCCCGACCGCGACCTGATCGACCTCTTCGGCGACTGGGCTGACATGCGCGAGACGAAGGAGACGGGCTGCGTGCTGGTGCGGCCTGACCAGCATGTCGCCTTCCGCGTCCCGGAGGTCACCGCGAATGCGAAGGAGGCACTGGAGGGAGCGCTGCTGCGGATCCTCGGGCGCGCTCCGGCCGTGCAGCGCACCGCCGCCGAATGAGGGCGCTGCTGCACCGGAGCGTTCGGCCACGCAGCCTCGGTCACATCGGCAGGCCGGTATAGTTCTCCGCCAGCACCAGCTGAGCGGCGGGCGAGCCGGCGAGATAGTCGAACTCGGCGCGCTGGATCCGGCGGCCGAACGTGTCCGTCCCCGGGAAGACGTGCAGAAGCGCGGTCATCCACCAGGAGAAGCGCTCGGCCTTCCAGACGCGCTGCAGCACGCGGTCGGAATAGGTGTCGAGGCCCGCCGACGACCGTTCCGCATAGTGTTCAGCGAGGGCCTGCGCCAGGCAGCCGACGTCGGATGCGGCGAGGTTGAGGCCCTTGGCGCCCGTGGGCGGGACGATATGGGCCGCATCGCCGGCCAGGAACAGCCGGCCGAAGCGCAAGGGCTCGGCGACGAAGCTCCTCAGCGGCGCGATCGACTTCTCGATCGCCGGGCCGGTCTGGACCGCTGCCGCCGTCTCGGGATCGAGGCGCCGGCGCAGCTCGTCCCAGAAGCGCTGGTCCGGCCAGGCGGCGACCTCCTCCTCGGCCCCGACCTGGACATAGTAGCGGCTGCGTTGATGCGAGCGCATCGAGCAGAGCGCAAAGCCGCGCTCGTGATGGGCATAGACGAGTTCTGCGGCCGCCGGCGGCCGCTCGACCAGCACGCCGAGCCAGCCGAAGGGATAGGTCCGCTCGAAGCTGCGCAGCGCCCCAGCGGGCACGCTGGCGCGCGAGACGCCGTGATAACCGTCGCAGCCGGCGATGAAGTCGCAGTCGACGCAGTGCTCGACGCCATCCCGGACGAAGCGGACACGCGGCCGCTCTCCGTCGAAATCGTGCAGCGACACCGCCTCCACGTCGTAGATCGACCGAGCGCCGGAGCTGGCCCGCGCCTCCATCAGGTCGCGCGTCACCTCGGTCTGGCCGTAGACCGTGACGCTGCGGCCGGTCAGGGCGCGGAAATCGATGCGCCGGCGGTCGCCGTCGAAGCAGAGCTCGATGCCCTCGTGCACCAGGCCCTCGGCGTGCAGGCGCGCGTCGACACCGGCGGCCGCGAGCAGGTCGACCGTGCCCTGCTCGAGCACGCCGGCGCGGATGCGCCCGAGCACATGCTCGCGGCTGCGCCGTTCGAGGATGATCGTGTCGACGCCGCGGCGCTCCAGCAGGCGCCCGAGCAGCAGGCCGGCCGGGCCTGCGCCGACGATGGCGACTTGCGTCCGCATCGATCCCCCTCCCCGGTCCGGCGCCGCCCCCACGCCCTCCGTGAAGAATGCGCCCGCTGCCGGCTTCGGCCAATGGACAGAGCCGACAAAGACTTGGACAATCGCAACATCCGGCGTGTGGAGACGGCCATGCGGGCGATCCCGACCTATGCTCTCTATGGCGAGCATGACGAGCATCTCGGCTCGGACTGGCTGCATTGCGAAACCATCCTGGCCCGCAGCCGCCTGCATGATTTCCGCATCAAGCCGCACCGCCACGAACGATTCTACCAGCTCCTCCATCTCCAGCATGGTGATGGCGAAACGGTGATCGACGGGCGCAGCGAACGGCTGGCGGCGCCCTGCCTGCTGCTCCTGCCCTCGCTCGTGGTGCACGGCTTTTCATTTTCGCACACAGTCGAAGGCCTGGTGGTGACGCTGTTCGAGCGCCACATGGCCGAGATCCTGCGCGCCTGCCCGGACGCGGCCCGCGGCCTCGATGCCCCGCGCCTCCTGCTGCTCGCCGACCATCCCGATGCAGCCCGCACCATCGCCGCCGGGCTTGCGGCGGTCTGGGCCGAGTTCCAGCAGCGCGATCCGCATCGGCTCGCCGCCATCGAGGCCCATCTCGCACTGGTGCTGATCGCGGCCTACCGGACCGCGGCCGGGCCGCACACCGCGCCATCCGAGAGAGGGGGCCGCGCCCTCGCCCACCTCGCCCGGTTCCGGCAGCTCGTCGACCGGGATTTTCGCCGCCGCCTGCCGATCGAAGCCTATGCCCGGCAGCTCGGCATCACGGTGACGCATCTCAACCGCCTGTGCCGAGACCATCTCGGCGATACCGCGCTCGGCATCGTCAATGCCC
Source organism: Labrys wisconsinensis (assembly GCF_030814995.1). Lineage (GTDB taxonomy): Bacteria > Pseudomonadota > Alphaproteobacteria > Rhizobiales > Labraceae > Labrys > Labrys wisconsinensis. The sequence goes on from NZ_JAUSVX010000019.1 coordinate 23,636, forward strand.
GCATCATGCTGGAGGCCAAGCGCTGCCTGACCTTCACCTCGCTCGAGGTCAAGGAGACGGCAGCATCGCTCGGCTTTGACGATCCGGCCTATTTCACCCGTTTCTTCCGCCGCGAAAGCGGCCTGTCGCCCGTGGCGTTCCGGGCCCGGCAAGTCTGATTGCGGCAAGTCTGATCACGGCCAGGCCGCGAAGGAGGTCGGCTCGCCGGCCGGATGCGCCGCAGCGGCCGCCTGACGGAAGGCGCCGGGCGACTGTCCGACCAGACGCTTGAAGAAGCGGCTGAAATAGCCGGGGTCGCGAAAGCCGAGGCCGTAGCCGACCTGCTCCACCGGCACTTGCGTCTGCTCCAGCCGAAGCTTGGCTTCGCTGACGAGGCGGTCATGCACCAGGCCCAGCGGCGTGCGGCCGGTGGTGCGCAGGCAGGCATCGTGCAGGTGCGCCCGCGTCACCCCGAGCATGCTGGCATAGTCGTCGATGCGCAGATTCTCCCGATAGTGCAATTCGGTGAGCTGGCGGAACCGCTGCGCCGTGGTGGCGGCGGTGCCGCGCAGGCCGGCGGTGGCGGTGCCGAGGCCGGACGCGCGCCAGAGATGCAGCAGCACCAGGCCGAGATGCAGCGCCATCATCGCCGAGGCCCCGGGCGGCTGATCGCGGGACTCCCGCACAAGGGCGGAAAAGGCAGTGCCGAGCTCGGCGAGATGCGGCGCGATCCGCTCTGCCGGAGCAATCACCACGCGTTCGAGCATCAGGCGCAGATGCGCCGCCAGCGTGCTGTCGCCGACCGTCCGCCAGACGAAATCCTCGGCCACCGCCAGGGTGACACCGTCGCTGCCGGCCAGGAGCTGGAACGCGCCGACGGCCGGGCGCGGCAGCCAGAGCAGCACCGGCGCGACGAGATCGATCGTCGTGCCGTCGTCTCCGGTGAACGAGGCGCGACCGTGCCCGACGAAGAAGGCGTGGCAGCGTGCCCGCCCGTCGAGGCCCGCCGTCGACCAGGTCCGATGCGCGAACGCCGTCTCCATCCGCGCCGCGATCACCGCCGAGCCGGTCGGATGGGAGATGGGCTGAACGCGCCGATACGCGGGGACGTGATGGACGGGAACGTCGGGAGCAGACGGCTGCATGGTGGGCCCGATCGTGAGGAACCGACGAGAAGCTGCCGCCTTGTCGAGAAAAATGCAACAGATCTCCAGAATAGTGCATTCCCGGCGACCGCAGTCTGGCGCTTACTCCTGTCCAGCCCGGCCGCAGAGCCGGGACCTGTGGATCAGGAGACGCAAATCCGGGAGAGGCGGACCGGGCGAGACCGGCCTCGAAGATCCCATTCGACATGTTGACGACCGGTGCCCGCCGGTGGCGGGGCCGACGGGACGTCCGATCGTTCGATGCTCCGGGCGCGCTGTCCGGAGCATGCCAGCTCGGCATGCGCGGGAGAGGAATCCATGCTCGACGTGCCTCTCCTCGTGCGGGACAGGGACCTGCCGGCCTCGGACGGGCTGGTGTTCGAGCGCATCAATCCGATCACCGGCAACGTCGCCAGCCGGGCCGCGGCCGCGACCTTCGCCGACGCCGCCGATGCCGTCGCCGCCGCAGCCGCGGCGTTCCCGGCCTGGTCGGAGACCGGCCCCGGCGAGCGGCGCGCGCGCCTCAACCGCGCCGCCGACGGGCTCTGCTCGCGCCTCGGCGATTTCGTCGCCGCGATGGCGGACGAAACCGGCGCGACCGCGGGCTGGGCCCGATTCAACGTCTCGCTCGCCGCCGACATGCTGCGCGAGGCCGCGGCGGCCGTGACGCAGATCGGCGGCGAGATCGTGCCGTCGGACCAGCCCGGCATGACCGCGATGGCCATCCGCCAGCCGGTCGGCGTCGTGCTCGGCATCGCGCCCTGGAACGCGCCGGTCATCCTCGGCGTGCGCGCCATCGCCATGCCGCTCGCCTGCGGCAACACCGTCGTGCTCAAGGCCTCCGAGCTCTGTCCCCGCACCCACAGGCTGATCGGGGACGTGATGCGCGAGGCGGGCCTCGGCGCCGGCGTGGTCAATGTGCTGAGCAATGCGCCGGCGGATGCGGCCGGGATCGTCGAGGCGCTGATCGCCCATCCGGCCGTCCGGCGGGTCAACTTCACCGGATCGACCCGCGTCGGGCGCCTTGTCGGCGAAGCTGCGGCGCGCCATCTCAAGCCTGCCCTGCTGGAGCTCGGCGGCAAGGCCCCGTTCCTCGTGCTCGAGGACGCGGACCTCGACGAGGCAGTCAGGGCCGCCGCCTTCGGCGCCTTCATGAACCAGGGCCAGATCTGCATGTCGACCGAGCGGATCGTGGTCGACGACACCGTCGCCGACGCCTTCGCCGAGAAGCTCGCCCGGAAGGCCGCCACCCTGGTCGCCGGCGATCCGCGCAAGGCCAACACGCCGCTCGGCTCGATCGTCGGCTTCGAAGCCGTCGAGCGCATCGACGGCCTGGTCAAGGACGCGGTCGCCAAGGGAGCCCGCATCCTCACCGGCGGCCATGCCAACGGCACGCTGATGGATGCGACCGTGCTCGATCACGTCACCTCAGCCATGCGCATCTATGCGGAGGAATCCTTCGGCCCGGTGGTGGCGATCGTCCGGGTACGCGGCGTGGAGGAGGCGATCCGTGTCGCCAACGACACCGAATACGGCCTCGCCTCGGCCGTGTTCGGCCGCGATCTCAACCGCGCCATGCAGGTGGCCCGGCGGATCGAGGCGGGGATCTGCCACATCAACGGGCCGACCGTGCACGACGAGGCGCAGATGCCGTTCGGCGGCGTCAAGGCCTCCGGCTATGGCCGCTTCGGCGGCAAGGCCGCCATCCACGAATTCACCGAGCTGCGCTGGATCACCATTTCCAGCCAGCCCCGGCACTACCCGATCTGAGCGGCGGTTCGCCGCTCGGGACTGAACCTGGGAGGGAACAACAATGAACAAGACGCCGGCACGACACCTGGGAGCGAACCTCTCCCGCCGCGACCTCATCGCCGCGGCCGGCCTCGGCGGGCTGGCTCTGGCGACCGGCGCCCGCAGCGCCTTTGCCGCCGGCGCGGACAACGTCCTCAAGGTCGGCTTCATCAGCCCCCGCACCGGCGCGCTCGCCGGCTTCGGGCAGACGGACGGCTATGTGCTGGAGGTCGTGCGCAAGGCGCTCGCCAAGGGCTTCGCCGTCGCCGGCAAGACCTTCGAGATCCAGATCCTCGACCAGGACACCCAGTCCGATCCCTCGCGCGCCAGCCAGCTCGCCAAGACGCTGATCAACAGCGACCAGGTCGACCTGATGCTGGCGGTGTCGACGCCGGAGACCATCAATCCCGTCGCCGATGCCTGCGAGGCCGCCGGCGTGCCCTGCCTCTCCACCGTCATGCCGTGGGAAGCCTGGTATTTCGGCCGCGGCGCCAAGCCGGGCCAACCCTCGCCGTTCAAGTGGACCTACCATTTCGGCTTCGGCGTCGATGAGTTCTACAAGACCTATGTCTCGCAATGGAGCCTGATCGAGACCAACAAGAAGGTCGGCGTGCTCTATCCCAACGATGCCGACGGCAACGCCATCCGGGCCCATCTCGCGCCGCTGCTCGCCAGCCAGGGCTTCAGCATCGTCGACCCCGGCCCCTATGAAGACGGCACCACCGACTATTCCGCCCAGATCGCCTTGTTCAAGAAGGAGAAATGCCAGATCTTCAACTCCTTCCCGATCCCGCCGGACTTTGCCGCCTTCTGGCGCCAGGCCGCGCAGCAGGGCTATGCCCGCCAGGTCAAGATCGCGCAGATCGCCAAGACCGGGCTGTTTCCCGACGGGGTCGAGGCGCTCGGCAATCTCGGCTTCAACCTCGCCAGCGCCGCCTATTGGCACAAGGCCTTCCCCTACAAGTCGCCGCTGACCGGCATTTCCGGAACGGAGCTGGCCGACGGCTATGAGGCGGCGAGTGGCAAGCAATGGACGCAGCAACTCGGCGCCAGCCTGTCCCTCTTCGATGCCGGCTTCGAGGCCCTGAAAGCGAGCGCAGATCCCCGGGACAAGGCCGCGGTCGCCAAGGCGATCGCCACGCTGAAGACGACGACGATGATCGGCAAGGTCGACTTCACGGCGGGTCCGGTCGCCAACGTCTCGCCCGGCCCGATCATCGGCACGCAATGGGTGAAGGCCCCTGCCGGCAGCAAGTTCAAGCTCGACTATGTCGTGACCGAGCACGCCACCGACCCCAACGTGCCGGTCGGGGCCAAGCTCGCGCCCTATAACGGCTGACGACCGTGCGCGACGCCAGCGCCCCGATCCTCGCGGCCGCCGGCATCCGCAAGCGCTTCGACGCGCTCGTGGTGCTGGACGACGTGAGCTTCGCCATGCGCGCCGATGAAGCCGTCGGCATCGTCGGCCCGAACGGCGCCGGCAAGACGACGCTGCTGAGCGTCCTGGTCGGCGCCCATGCACCGAGCACCGGGACCATCCGCTTCCGCGGCGAGGACGTCACGGCCCTGCCGGCCGCCGAGCGCTGCCGGCGCGGCATCGTGCGGACGCACCAGATCCCGCGGCCATTCATCGGCATGACCGTGTTCGAGAACGTCTTCGTCGCCGCCTCGAGCGGCGGCGCGTTCCAGCGCGACGAGGCGTATCAGCGCGCCATCGACGCCCTGTCGCTCTGCGGCATGCTGAAGATCGCCAACCGCCGGGCGGAGACCGTCGGCCTGCTCGACCGCAAGCGGCTCGAGCTTGCCCGGGCGCTCGCCACCGACCCGGCGGTGCTGCTGCTCGACGAGATCGGCGGCGGGCTCACCGATGCCGAAGCCGGCGAACTGGTCGGCACCATCCGCGAGCTCAAGCGGCGCGGCATCGCCATCGTCTGGATCGAGCATATCGTTCACGTGCTGCTCAAGGTCGCGGAGCGGCTGATCTGCATGGATGCCGGGCGCATCATCGCCGACGGCGATCCGGCCGCGGTCATGGCCGATCCCGCGGTCATCGCAGCCTATCTCGGCGGGAGCACGCCATGAGCCTCCTCGCCGTCGACGATCTCGACGTCCGCCACGGCCTGCTGCAGGCGGTCAAGGGCGTCGGCTTCGCCCTCGAGAAGGGCGAGACGCTCGCCCTGATCGGCGCCAACGGCGCCGGCAAGACGACGCTGCTGCGCGCCATCGCCGGTGCCCACCGCCCCGCCGGCGGCCGCGTCCTGCTCGACGGCGCCGACGTGACGGCCATGCCGGCCCACAGGCGCGCCGCCATGGGCATCGCCCTGGTGCCGGAGGGGCGCCGCCTGTTCGCCCAGATGACGGTCGAGGAGAACCTGCTGCTCGCCCGCTCGGCGGGACGCCGCGGCCGATGGACCGTCGAGGCGGTGATGGAGGCCTTTCCCAACCTCAGGGATCGCCGCAAGGCCCGTGCCGGCAGCCTCTCCGGCGGCGAGCAGCAGGCGACGGCGATCGGCCGGGCGCTGATGACCAATCCGGACGTGCTGCTGCTCGACGAGGTCTCGCTCGGCCTGTCGCCGCTCGCCGTCGACCGGGTCTACGCCTCGCTGCAGGGGCTGATCGCCTCCGGCACCACCATCATCCTGGTCGAGCAGGACCTGAAGCGGGCGCTCGCCGTCGCCGACCGCGTCATCTGCATGCTGGAGGGTTGGAGCGTGCTCGAAGCGCGGGCCAGGGATGTTACCCGCGAGCAGGTGACGGACGCCTATTTCGGCCTGCGCCGGGGAGCGGCGGCATGATGATTTGGCTGAACCAGATCGTCCAGGGCGTGCTGCTCGGCGGCTATTACGCGCTGATCGCCTGTGGCCTCTCCTTCATGTTCGGCGTCATGCGGGTCATCAACCTCGCCCATGGCAGCCTTGCGGTCCTCGCGGCCTACGTCCTCTGGCTGCTCGCCGACCGCTACGAAATCTCGCCCTTCCTCGGCCTCGGCCTGGTGCTGCCGGCGATGGCCGCGCTCGGCTGGGTGCTGCAGCGCGCCGTGCTGGAGCGCAGCGCGCGCGGCGGCCTGCTGGTACCGATCCTCTCGACCTTCGGGCTCGCCATCGTCATCGACAATCTCCTGTTCGAGCAGTTCGGGGCCGACACAAGGTCGCTGGCGCCCTATATCGACACGCTCTCCTATGACAGCTGGACCATCACCGACGACATCTATGTCGGCGAGCTCGCCGCGTTGATCTTCGCAACGGCCGTCGTCCTCCTCGGCGGGCTGCAGCTCTTCCTGTCGTTCACGCCGCTCGGACGCGCCATCCGCGCCACGGCCGAGGATCCGGACACGGTCGGGCTCGTCGGCATCGATGCCCGCACCGTCAATGCCGCCGCGACCGCGATCGCCATGGTCACGGTCGGCCTTGCCGGCGGCGCGCTCGCCATGCGCGCGACCTTCGATCCCTATGCCGGCGCGCCGCAGCTGATCTTCGCCTTCGAGGCCGCGGTCATCGGCGGAGCCGGCTCGCTCTGGGGCACGCTGCTGGGCGGCATCGTGCTCGGCGTCGCCCAGACCATCGGCGCCCAGATCAGCCCGCAGGGCTTTCTGATCGCCGGCCACGCCGTCTTCCTCGCCGTCCTGTTCGCGCGCCTGTGGCGAGGCCGGATCGCCGACTGGGTCCGCATTCGACGGGGACGCATCGCATGAGGACCGCCATCACCGTCGAGCGCTGGACTCCCCTGTCGATCGCTTCGGTCGCCCTTGCGGTCGCCGTGCTGATCGGCCTCGCCTTCGGGCCGCTCGTCCTCGGCGCCAATGCGGTCGACGAGCTCACCACGCTGTTCATCTACGTCATCCTCGCGGTGATGTGGAACGCGCTCGCCGGCTATGGCGGGCTCGTCTCCGTCGGGCAGCAGGCCTTTTTCGGCCTCGGCGCCTATGCGGCCGTGCGGCTCGCCGATTTCGGCGTCGGCGTCTACCCTGCCCTCGTCCTCGGCGCGCTGCTCGTCGGGCTGGTGTCGCTGCCGATCTCGGCCTTCATGTTGCGGCTGAAGGCCGGTGAATTCGCCATCGGCATGTGGGTGGTGGCCGAGCTCGCCCATCTCCTGGTCAATCTCGACAGCCTGGTCCAGGGCGAGACCGGAACGTCCCTGATCGCGCTCAACGCCTATGCGGCCGAGACGCGGCACGCGCTGACCTATTGGGTCGCCCTCGGCGCCATGACCGCCCTCCTCGGCACCGTCTTCGCACTGCTGCGCAGCCGCGTCGGCGCCGCCATCCAGGCGATCCGCGACAACGAGGAGGCGGCCGACGCCGTGGGCGTGCGGGTGCTCAGAACCAAACGGATCGTCTTCGTGCTCGCCGCCTTCGGCGCCGGCATGGCCGGGGCACTGTGGCTGGCGACCGCCATCTCGTTCCAGCCGAAGACCTATTTCAGCGTGCAATGGACGGCCTACATGATCTTCATGGTGCTGGTGGGCGGCCTCGGCACCTTCGAAGGGGCGATCCTCGGCGCCGTCATCTTCTTCGCCATCGAAGCCTGGTTCGGTTCGGCCGGCGTCTGGTACCTCGTCGGCCTCGGCGCCACCGCACTCGTCTTCGCACTGTTCCTGCCGCGCGGCCTCTGGGGGGTCCTGGAGAGCCGCACCGGCTGGCGGCTGCTGCCCGTCGGCTACCGCCTGCGGTTCTCCGACGGCGGCTCGCCCCTGCCGCACGGGCGGACAGCCTCGGTCCCGGTCCATGCCGGCGGCTCCACATCCCAGGGATAGGCAGGGCCGGCCCACCACCAACGAATGTTCGCCCGTGCGCCTCGGGCACGGCCTCGACGTCCACGACCTGAAAGGCAAAGCCATGCTCTTCGGCAAGACCATCCTCATCACCGGCGTCTCCTCCGGCATCGGCGCCCGAACCGCGGAGCTCGCCCTGCAGCTCGGCGCCGACGTCATCGGCGTCGACGTCCGCGCGCCGGCGGCGGCGCTTTCCGCCTTCATCGAGGCCGACCTCTCATCCCCGCTGGCGATCACGGATCTCGTCGCCCGCCTGCCGCAACGGTTCGACGCCCTGTGCAACGTCGCGGGCGTCTCGGGCACGCTCGGCGCGGCCAAGACGCTGGCCATCAATTTCTACGGCCTGCGGGCCCTGTCGGAAGCGGTGGCGCCGCGGCTGCGCGAAGGCGGCGCCGTGGTCAACGTCGCCTCCATCGCCGGCTTCGGCTGGCGCGCCAATCTGGAGCGAACCAAGGCTCTCGTCGGCGTCCAGGGCTTTCCGGACGTCGACGCCGTCGTCGCCGAGCTCGGGATCCCCAAGGAGCTCGGCTACCCCATCTCGAAGGAGGCGCTGCTGCTCTGGACGTTCCGGGCCGCGCACCAGCCGCTGTTCAAGGCGAGGACCATCCGCGTCAACGCCGTCAGCCCAGGCCCGGTCGAGACGCCGATCCTCAGGGAATTCCGTTCCGTCCTCGGCGACGCGCGCGTCGACAGCGACATCGCCCGGGTCGGAAGGGCCGGCACCGCGCCGGACATCGCCCCCGCCATCCTGTTCCTGTGCTCGGACGGCGCCCGCTGGATCAACGGCGCCAACCTGCCCGTCGATGGCGGGCTCGATGCCTCGGTCAACGCCGAGGTCCTCGGCTTCTGACCCGCAACCATTCCGCAATGCCGACAGCCGCCGGCCCGCGTCTCGCGGCGCCGGCCCATCCTGGAGACCGACATGACCTTCGACTTCATCATCGACGGCGCCGCCAGCGGGGCCGAGGGCGGCGCGACCTTCGAGCGCCTGGATCCGGTCACCGGCGCGGTGGCGACGCGGGCGGCGGCGGCAACCCTCGCCGACGTCGAGCGGGTGGTCGCTTCGGCGTCAAAGGCCTTCGAGACATGGTCGGAGACCGGCCCGGGCGAACGGCGCATGCTGCTGTTGAAGGCGGCGGACCTCATCGAGAGCCGCACCCCGGACTTTACGAGGCTGATGCTGGAGGAGACCGGCGCCACGGCGCCATGGGCCGGGTTCAACGTGCACCTCGCCGCCGGCATGCTGCGCGAAGCCGCCTCCCTCACCACCCAGATCACCGGCGAAGTGATCCCCTCCGACAAGCCCGGCATCCTGTCGATGGCTCTGCGCCAGCCCGCCGGCGTGGTGCTCGGCATGGCGCCGTGGAACGCACCCGTCATCCTCGGCGTGCGCGCCATCGCCACGCCGCTCGCCTGCGGCAATACGGTGATCCTGCGCTCGTCGGAAGCCTGCCCCGGCACACACCACCTGATCGGGCAGGTGCTCAACGATGCCGGCTTCCCCCCAGGCGTCGTCAACGTCCTGTCGAATGCGCCGGCGGATGCGCCCGGGATCGTCGAGGCGCTGATCGCCCATCCCGCGGTCCGCCGCATCAACTTCACGGGATCGACCAAGGTCGGCAGGATCATCGCCAGGCTCGCGGCGGACCATCTGAAGCCGGTGCTGCTGGAGCTCGGCGGCAAGGCGCCCTTCCTGGTGCTCGACGACGCCGACCTCGACCAGGCGGTCGATGCCGCCGCCTTCGGCGCCTTCCTGAACCAGGGCCAGATCTGCATGTCGACGGAGCGCTTCATCGTCGATGCCAGGGTTGCCGACGCCTTCGTCGCCAGGTTCGCGGCCAAGGCCGGCAAGCTGCCCGCCGGCGATCCCCGCGGCCATGTCGTGCTGGGATCGCTGGTCGACCGGCAGGCCGCCGAGAAGATGGACGGGCTGATCGCCGATGCCGTGGAGCACGGCGCGACGATCGTCGCCGGCGGCCATCGCGACGGCAGCATCGTGGAGGCGACATTGCTCGATCATGTGACGCCGGCCATGCGGATCTACCGGGAGGAGTCCTTCGGCCCGGTGAAGCCGATCATCCGGGTGAACGGGGTCGACGAGGCGGTGCGCGTGGCGAACGACACCGAATACGGCCTGTCGGCAGCCGTGTTCGGCCGGGACGTCAAGCGCGCCCTCGCGGTCTCCAGGCGCCTGCAGACCGGCATCTGCCACATCAACGGACCCACCGTCGCCGACGAGCCGCAAATGCCCTTCGGCGGCGTCAAGTCCTCCGGCTACGGACGCTTCGGCGGCAAGGCGGCGATCGATGCCTTCACCGATCTGCGCTGGGTGACGATCGAGGGGCCGCAGCCCTATCCGTTCTGACGCCTCGGACCGGTTCCGGGCGATGGTCGGCGGCTTCGTCCTCGCAACCTGGCGCTGCAGCGACCGCTTCGAGCGGCGCCGTGAGGACGTCAGGCCGGATGATCCGTCTCCAGAGGCTTGAAGGAAATCCCCGAGACAAGCGCACGGGCGTGGCGCAGCGCGGCGCCGGCGGTGATCGCCATGCGCGGCAGCGTCATCCATTCCAGCGTCCAGGCGGCGCCGGAGCGTTCGTTCTCGTGCACCAGCGCCTGATGCAGCGTGCCGGCGAGGCCGGCGTTGAAGCGGGCCAGCGCCACCAGTACCTCGGCGCCGACCGGGTTCGACTTGTGCGCCATGGCCGATGAGCCGCCGCCCTGGGCGAGGCGCACGGCGCCGACCTCGCTCTGGGCGAGCAGCGCCACATCCTGCCCGAGCTTGCCGAGGGCGCCTGTCATCAGCGACAGCAGCGAGCCGAGCTCGACGATGCCGTCCCGCGCCGTGTGCCAGGGCGCCGCCGGCGCCAGGCCGAGCCGGGTCGCCAGCGCATCGACCAGCCCGGCGCCCTGCTCGCCCTTGGCCGCGCCGACACCGATCGGGCCGCCGAGCTGCAGGGCGAAGACGCGCGGGCCGATCTCCTCGAGGCGTCGGCGATGCCGCTCCAGCGGGCGCAGCCAGGTCTCGATCTTGTCGGCCGCGGTGAAGGGAAGCGCCGCCTGCATGCGCGTATGCGCCATCAGCGGCACGGCTCCCTGCGCCTGCCGCAGGGCGACGAGATCGTCGAGAAGGGCGGCAAGGCGCGCGTCGAGCAGCGCGGCGGCCGTCTTCAGGCGCAGCATCAGGCCGGTGTCGACCAGGTCCTGGCTCGTGGCGCCAACATGCACGCAGGGCCCGTGCTGCGGGCCGACGGCGAGGCGCAGCGCCGCGACCAGGGCCGGACCGACGACGCCGTCCCTCACCATGCCCTGGCGCAGCGCCGACCAGTCCGGTTTGAACTCCCGGCAAGCTCCGGCGATCGCCTCCGCCGCTACGGTCGGGATGATCCCGATGGCGGCCTGCACCTCGGCCAGCGCCGCCTCGAAGGTCAGCAGCGCGGCGAGGTCGGCCTCGTCGGAGAACAGCGCGCCGACCTCCGCGTCGCCGACGAGCGACTCGATGAGCGAGGGGCCGGCTCCGGCCATGCCCGCCGGCAGCGTCTGGAGCTTGGCCATATCTCAATCTCACATGTCGAAGAACACGGTTTCCTGGTGCCCTTGCAGGCGGATGTCGAAGGTGTAGGTCGGCAGGCCGGCCCCGTCGCTGCGCGGGGCGATCAGCGTCGGGACGCGCACCTTGTGCTCGATACGGGCGAGCACCGGATCCTCGGCGTTCGCCGCGGCCTCGTCGCCGAAATACATCCGGGTGTGCAGGCCGATATTGATGCCGCGCGCCACGATCCAGAAGGTGATGTGCGGCGCCATCAGCCGCCCGTCGAGGAAGGGCACGCGGCCGGGCTTGACGGTCTCGAAGCGGAATGCGCCGGTGACGGCATCGGTCGGCTGCCGGCCCCAGCCCGAGAAGGCCGGATCGGCCTGGCCGCGGGTCTCGCCATGCCCGTTGTAGAGGCCGGCCGCATCCGTCTGCCAGATCTCGACCATGGCGTCCCTCAGCGGCGTGCCGGAGCCGTCGATGACGTGGCCTTCGACCAGGATGCGCTCGCCCCGGGTCTCGGGGCCGACCATGACGAGGCCGAGATCCTCGTCCCAGACGCCTGAGATCTCGACCCGGTTCGGCGTGCAGCCGATATGGACATAGGGGCCGGCGGTCTGCGACGGGCTCTCCTTGAACTGATCGAGCTTCTGAACCATCAATTGCCCTCCAGCCGGTTCTCGAACAGGGTCGAGCGACGCCCGCGCAGCACGATGTCGAACTTGTAGGCGAGCGCGTCCATGGGGACGGTGTTGTTGCGGTCGAGCGCCGCCACCAATTGCTCGATCGCCGCCTTGTCCGGGATGGTCGAGACGATCGGGCACTGCCAGATCATCGGGTCGCCCTCGAAATACATCTGGGTGATCAGGCGCTGGGCGAAGGCATGGCCGAAGATCGAGAAATGGATATGCGCCGGCCGCCAATCGTTGACGCCGTTCGGCCAGGGATAGGCGCCGGGCTTGATGGTGCGGAAGCGGTACCGGCCGTCCGCGTCGGTGAGGATGCGCCCGCAGCCACCGAAATTCGGGTCGAGCGCCGCAAGATAGGCGTCCTTCTTGTGGCGGTAGCGCCCGCCGGCATTGGCCTGCCAGACCTCGATCAGTGCGCCGGGGACCGGCCGGGCATTCTCGTCCAGCACTCGGCCATAGACGACGATGCGCTGGCCGATCGGCTCGCCGGTGTGGACGAAATTGCGGATGAGGTCGTTGTCGAGCGGCCCGAGCCGGTCATGCCCGAACACGGGGCCCGTCATCTCCGACAGCGTGCCCGGCAGCGACAGCAGCGCGTTGCGCGGGGCGCGCAGCACCGAGGTCTTGTATTGCGGCGTCAGCGCCGGCGGATGCCAGCCCCGATCGCGCTGATAGAACGAACCCTGGTCGGACATCCCTTCGCCTCGCGCGCTAGTCTTCCGTCTTCTCGGCCGCCGCCATCTCGGCATAGGCGGCCTTGATCAGCTTGATCGCATGATTGGCCGCGGGCACGCCGGCATAAATGGCGACATGCAGCATCGCCTCCTTGATGTCGTCCGGCGTGGCGCCGGTGTTGCGGGTGGCGCGCACATGCATGGCGACCTCCTCGTCATGGCCGAGGGCCGCCAGGAGCGCGATGGTCACGATCGAGCGTTCGCGCAAGGTGAAGCCGGGCCGCGACCAGACCGAGCCCCAGGCCGTCTCGGTGATGAAGGCCTGGAAATCGGCATCGAAATCGGTGATCGCAGCGCCGGCGCGATCGACATGGGCGTCGCCGAGCACGGAGCGGCGCGTCGCCATGCCGGTTCGATAGCGCTCGTTCGGGTCAGACATGGCCGGCCTCCCCCAGGTGATGCAGGATCAGGTCGGCCAGCAGCGCCGGCTGCTCGATGCAGGGCAGATGCCCGGCGCCCGGAATGATCTCGAACCGCGCGCCGGGAATGAGCGCGGCCGTGGCGCGGACGACGTCGGGCGGCGTCGCGCCGTCCTCGTCGCCGACGAGGCAGAGCGTCGGCACCCGGATCGCCGCCACGGCTCCCGTCAGGTCGGCCTCGCGGATCGCCGCGCAGGTCGCGGCATAGCCGTCCGCCGGCGTGCGCACGAGCATGTTGCGCCAGCCGGCCAGCTCGACCGCCCGGTCGCGGCGGAACGCCGCGGAGAACCAGCGCTCGAGGATGCTGTCGGCGATCGCCGCGAGACCGGAGGTCTGGACCGCGGCGATGCGCGCCTCCCACAGGGTCGCGGAGCCGATCCGGGCGGCCGTGTCGCAGAGCACGAGCGCCGCGACGCGCCCCGGCGCCCACAACGCCCCCCCTTGCGCGATCAGGCCGCCGAAGGACAGGCCGACGACCGCCGCCGCTTGGACCTCCGCGGCATCGAGCACGGCGAGGAGATCCTCGACATGGTCCTCCAGCGCATGCGGCCCGGCGGCGGTGTCCGACAGGCCATGGCCGGCCTTGTCGTAGCGGATCAGCCGGTAGCGACCGGCGAAGGCCGGGAGCATCGCGTCCCAGATCCGGAAATCGGTGCCGAGGGAATTGGCGAAGACGACCGCCGGCCGGTCGGTGGGGCCGTCGGAGCGCCAGTGCAGGACGCGTTCGCCGCGCAGGAGAAAGGCCATGGTCCAAACCGCCGGCCGGCATCCCCGCCGGCAGCCGCAATTCTGGTCCGTGCATTCTCTTATGTAAAATGAGATCGCACCCCGTATGTATAACCCTCAGGTTATGTCCCTGGCTCGCCCATGCTCGACCCGCGCATCAAGCTCCGCCATCTCTCCTGTTTCCTCGAGGTCGCGCGGCTGGAAAGCGTCAGCAGGGCGGCCGAGATCCTGAACGTGACCCAGCCGGCGGTCTCCAAGACGATCCGGGAGCTGGAGGAGGTGCTGCGGGTGCCGCTGTTCGACCGCAGCGGCCGCAACCTCGTGCTGACCGGCTTCGGCGAGGTGTTCCAGCGCTATGCCGGCGCGAGCGTCACCGCCCTGCGCCAGGGCTTCGACTCGGTGGCGCGGGCGCGCGCTTCGGACGCGGTCGCGGTGCGGATCGGCGCCCTGCCGACGGTGTCGGCCCGGATCCTGCCGCATGCCATGGCGCATTTCACCGCGCAGAGCCTCGGCATGAAGCCGCGCGTCGTCACCGGCCCCAACGGCTTCCTCCTGTCGCAGCTGCGGCTCGGCGACCTCGACCTCGTGCTCGGCCGCATGGCCGATCCCGCGGCGATGGCCGGCTTTGCCTTCGAGCATCTCTATTCCGAGCGGGTCGTCTTCGCCGTCCGTGCGGGCCATCCGCTGCTCGCCTCGAAGCCGTTCGAGTTCACGGCGATCGCCCGGCATCAGGTGCTGATGCCGCCACCGGATTCCATCATCCGCCCGACCGTCGAGCGCTTCCTCGTCACGCACGGCATCGGCCCCTTCGCCGAGGAGATCGAGACGGTGTCCGACAGCTTCGGCGGCAGCTATGTCCGCGCCTGCGACGCGATCTGGATCATTTCCGAGGGCGTCGTGGCCGAGGACGTCGCCGACGGCCGGCTGGCGCTGCTGCCGATCGACACCGCGGATACGCCGGGGCCCGTGGGGCTGACGACGCGGGCCGGCACGACGCTCCCGATCGCGGCGGAACTCTTCGCGCAATCCGTCCGCGCCGCCGTGCGGCGGGTGTCCGCGCAGAGGTGAGCCATGGGCGGGCGGCTTGTCTCTGCCGCCGATTCAATCGGTCCAAATCTCGACCGTCTTTCGGCATAGGCCGCCTCGGGGCCGGGCGCAGCGGAGCCCGGACACCCGCTGGGATGACACCATGACCATGTCGAGACGCAGCGTCCTGATCGCGGCCGGCGCCGCCGCCATCAGAGGCGCCCAGCCTACATCCTCACCCGCTCCGCCTTCGGATCGTACATCGGGGCGATCGAGGCGTCCGCCGTCACCCGCATTCCCGCGATCTCGATCTCGTAGGCCGAGGCCAGCACCTCCGCCTCGCTTTGCCCCTTGCACGGCACATAGCCCAGGCCGATGGCGCCGCCGAGGTGATGACCATAATTGCCCGAGGTGACGGTCGAGACGATCCTGCCGTCGCGGACCAGCGCCTCGTTGTGGAACAGCAGCGGTTCGGGATCGGTCAGCCTGAACTGCACCAGGCGCCGCTCGAGCCCGGCCTCCTTCTTGCGCAGCACCGCCTCGCGGCCGATGAAATCGCCCTTGGCCGTCTTCACGGCAAAGCCGAGGCCGGCTTCGAGAACGTGATCCTCGTCGGTGATGTCGTGGCCGAAATGCCGGAAGGCCTTTTCGATGCGGCAGGAGTCGAGCGTGTGCAGGCCGCAGAGCTTCAGGCCGAGATCGGCGCCCGCCGCCTCGAGCGCTTCGAAGACATGCGCCGCCTGGTCGGAGGACACGTAGAGCTCCCAGCCGAGCTCGCCGACATAGGTGACCCGATGGGCGCGGGCGAGGCCCATGCCGATCTCGATCTCCCGCGCCGTGCCGAAGGGATGGGCGGCGTTGGAGAAGTCGTCGGGGCTCACCGCCCGCATCAGCTCGCGCGACTTCGGCCCCATGATGCAGAACACCGATTCGGCCGCCGTGACGTCGGTGACGACCACGAATTCCTCCGGCTTCAGGTTCCGCCGGAGCCAGGAGAGGTCGCGCTGCAGCGTCGCTCCGGGCACGACGAGGAAGAAGGCGGCTTCGGACAGGCGCGTCACCGTCAGGTCGCTTTCGATGCCGCCGCGAGGGTTGAGCATCTGCGTGTAGACGATCCGGCCCGGCTCGACATCCATCTGGTTGGCGCACAGGCGCTGCAGGAAGGCGAGCGCATCGCGGCCCTCGACGCGGATCTTGCCGAAGGAGGTCATGTCGATGAAGCCGACGCCGCTGCGGATGGCCGCATGCTCCTCCTTCTGGTTTTCGAACCAGTTCTGCCGCCTCCAGGAGTAGCGGTATTCCCGTTCCTGGCCAGGCCTGGCGTACCAATTGGCGCGTTCCCAGCCGGCGACCTCGCCGAAGACGGCGCCGCGGGCCTTCAGATGCTCGTGCAGCGGGGAACGGCGCACGCCGCGCGCCGTCGCCATCTGCCGATAGGGGAAGTGGTCGGCATAGAGCAGGCCGAGCGTCTCGACGACGCGCGCCCTGAGATAGGCCCGGTTCCGCTGGAAAGGCTGGGCCCGGCGGATGTCGACCTCCCAAAGGTCGAAGGGCGGCTCGCCGTCGTTCATCCACTGCGCCAGCGCCATGCCGGCACCGCCGGAGGAGATGATGCCGATGGAGTTGTAGCCGGCGGCGACCCAGTAGCCCTTCAGCTCCGGCGCCTCACCGAGATAGTAGCGGTCGTCCGGCGTGAAGCTTTCCGGACCGTTGAAGAAGGTGTGGATGCCGGCCGTCTCCAGCATCGGCATGCGGTTGATCGCCTTTTCCAGAATCGGCTGGAAATGGTCGAAATCGTCCGGCAGCTGGTCAAAGCAGAAATCCTCGCGGATGCCGTCCATGCCCCAGGGCTTGGCCTCGAGCTCGAAGGCGCCGACGAGCATCTTGCCCGCATCTTCCTTGTAGTAGGTGCATTCGTCGGGAACGCGCAGCACCGGCAGCTGCGACAGGCCTGCGATCGGCTCGGTGACGATGTAGAAATGCTCGCAGGCGTGCAGCGGCACGGTGACGTCCGACGATGCGCCGAGCTCGCGCCCCCACATGCCCGCGGCGTTGACGACGTTCTCCGTCTCGATCGTGAAGACCTCGCCATTCTGCTCGCAGGTGACGCCGGTCACCCGGCCGGCCTTCCTGAGAACCGCGGTCACCTTGACGCCCTCGATGATCGTGGCGCCGTTCAGCCGCGCGCCCTTGGCGAGCGCCATGGCGATGTTGGCCGGGTCGCACTGGCCGTCGAGCGGCAGATGAACGGCCGCCTTCACGTCGGCGGTGTTCAGATGCGGATACATCGCCTTGACGTCATCGACGGAAATCTCCCGGACGTCGACGCCGAAGGCGCGGGCGAGCGAGGCCTGGCGATAGATCTCCTGCCGCCGCTCTTCCGTCAGCGCCACCGTCATCGAGCCGTTCTGCTTCATGCCGGTGCCGATGCCGGTCTCGGCCTCGAGCCCGGCGTAGAGGTCGGCGGAATATTTGGCGAGCCGCGTCATGTTCTGGCTGGCGCGCATCTGGCCGATGAGGCCCGCCGCATGCCAGGTCGTGCCGCAGGTGAGCTGCCTGCGTTCGAGCAGGACCACGTCCGTCCAGCCGAGCCTGGCCAGATGATAGGCCACCGAGCAGCCCGATACGCCGCCGCCGATGATGACGGCTCGCGCCTTGGTGGGGATCGCCTTCATGCTCAAGCCCTTCGTCTTCCAGTCCGAGATCGCATCGCGGCTGGTCTTGCCGCGCCGCCGGCGGGCGGCGCCCACCATGGGTCCCCGTGTCCATACTTTCCAGCGACCGTCTCCGGCAACGGCGACCGGCATGCCCGGTCGGCGGAGCCGAGGCGGTCGCGAGAGCCCCTCCGGATCGCCCGTCAGCTCGCCGCGGCGGCCGGGGCGCCGGCCGCGCGGACGTCGAACGCCCCGCCGGTCTGGGTGGAATCGCGCAGCGTCACCGGCGCCTTGCCCCCGATCAGCGGAAAGGCGAGCTCGGCGAAGCGGATCGCCTCCTCCAGATGCGGATAGCCGGAGAGCACGAACGTATCGACGCCGAGCGCGGCATACTCGTCGAGCCGCGCGACCACCTGCTCGGGCGAGCCGACCAGCGCGGTGCCGGCGCCGCCGCGGACGAGCCCCACACCGGCCCAGAGATTCGGCGCGACGACCAGGCGGTCGCGCCTGCCCTCGTGCAGCGCCGCCATCCGCGCCTGCCCCACCGAATCCATCCGCGCATAGTTCGTCTGGGCGCGCGCGATGTCCTCGTCGGTGAGATGGCTGATCAGCCGGTCGGCGGCGGCCCAGGCCTCGGCCTCGGTCTCGCGGACGATGACGTGGAGGCGGACGCCGAAGCGGACGGTGCGACCGTGGCGTGCCGCCCTCTCCCGCACATCGGCGATCTTGGCGGCCACGGCCTCGGGCGGCTCGCCCCAGGTCAGGTAGGCGTCGACATGTTTGGCCGCGAGCTCATGGGCCGCCGGCGAGGAGCCGCCGAAATAGAGCGGCGGCCAGGGCTTCTGCACGGCGTCGTGGAAGTTCTTCGCCCCCGCGACCCGGACGTGGCGGCCGGTGAAATCCACGGTCTCGCCGGAGAGCAGCCGTTTCCAGACGGCGAGATATTCGTCCGCCGCCTCATAGCGCTCGTCGTGGGAGAAGAAGACGCCGTCCGCGGCGAGCTCGGTGGCGTCACCCCCGGGAACGACATTGAGCAGCAGCCGCCCCCCGAGCGCCTCGTCGAGCGCCGCCGCCTGCCGCGCGCCGAGGGTCGGCCCGGTGATCGAGGTGCGGAGCGCGACCAGCAGCTTGATCCGCCGTGTCACCGCGACGAGCGAGGCGGCCACCACCCAGGGGTCGGTGCAGGAGGCGCCGGTCGGAATCAGCAGGCCGTCATAGCCCAGCCGGTCCGCCGTCTCGGCGATCTGGCGGATATAGGCGTTGGTGGGCGCCCGGCCGAAATCGGACTTGCCGAGATAGCGCGTGTCGCCCGATGTCGGCAGGAACCAGAAGACGTCGTAGGACATTGGTCTTTCCTCTCACACCGCCCCGGCCGGGCGGCGGACGGCCGGAACGCCTCGGCGCTTGATCTATTCCGTCTATAGCAACAGTCTTCTTGACTTGCACGCAACCCGCGCGCGGACGGAGCGCCGGCCGATTGGCCTTGGCAGCCGAGACCTATCGGGGCCGAGGGCCGGGACCGCGGCGGCCGCGAGCGATGCGCAAACAGGGTCCGGCGCGAAGCGCGTTACGGGACGCGAAGGCGCTGCGGGGACAGGCCGGGTGTACGTGGTTGGGCATCAGGCGAGGAGACCGGCGTCCGACTTCGGCAGGCAGGCCTTCAGCAGGTCGAGATAGGTCCGGCCGTCGTCTTCGGTGAAGAACACATGTTCGCGGCGGTGCCCCGTTGCGTCTCATGGTACGCGAGGCCGGGGACCACCAGGCGGACGACGCGAGCCATGCCTCGGCCTGGCGGGAAGGAGAGAAAAGTAAACTGTTGTCTCCGCATTGCCACTGTTCCCACTGGCATTCCCACTGCAATTATACGTAGAATTTACTCTTGACAGAATTTCGGCAGATGGCTCAGAAAGAAACTGTCAACCTCTCGACTTACACGCCCTAAAACCATCTTCAGTAGTAATACATTTTTTATTGTCTATTGCATCCGTATCAACCATGTATGCCGACCCATAGGACGCCGGCAAGACAGAGCCCACGTTACGGAGGAACGATTCGATTTTATGATCAATATCTATCGGAGCTTTATTCAAAACAACGTTCTCGGAAACAACTATATCGTTTCGTGACGCACGGAACTGCAAGAATTCCGCATCCAAGCCTATTAATAATTTGCATTCTCGTATTTTGTCGAACAGCATACGATTGATCGTGCATGTATCAAAGAGAAACTCTCGATATAACTCCACCTCCTCCGTGTCGGTCGTTGGTTCATAGCTGAGTTTAGAATCCGCTGCTGCCGCGATCCACATGTTGAGATGAAACAATTTACATTCTCCCCTATTCACCTATTTATTAGGATCGTCTTTTCTGTGCCATCGGCGTTATACGGACTCAAGTCAAGGGGCTCCCTGTCGAGAACAGCCTTAACTCCATATTCTCTTTCATAATTTCGAATATTCCTCAGGACTCTTGCGGGAAACGGGTTGTTGGACTGGAAGTATGGTCTTCGACCCGTCGCCTTGGAACCAAAACTGTCCCCGTAACCCTTCAACGCCGCTGCGCTGCCAGAAGCAGAGGCGGTTCAGCCGCCGGCAGAGGACGTGCCGGTTGAAGCGCCGACCGTCGAGCTGTCGGGACGGTGCTCGGGGGGAAGAGTTTTGCGGTTGTGCAGCCGGGCCTGGAGAGCCGACACAGCGCGTCGCGCAGGGGCGAACGTGGGGCCGTGGACCTTGGCGGCGGTACGAAGAAGCGCTGTCGTGCTGGTGCGCGGCGAGAGCGCGTGGTTGGTTCCGTTTGCACCGAAGCCGGCGGAGCGCTGTGCCGTGCGGACGTGCCCGGGGAGAATAGCGGCAAGGTCACAATCGCCAATAACGAGTGCAACGGCAACCTATACCTGAGCGCACTGCCAATATTCACCTACAATCCCAGGTTGCTACTCTGAGGATGAAATTTTCCATAAATTATTTCAAATCTATTACCAATATCGTTTGATAAGGATTCTAGAAAGGAAATATCTTCAGCTTGATTTCTCAGTTCACACTGCATTAATCTATGTTGCGAAATTGCCAACTCCATTGCTGAACCATGAGAATCGAGCCGCTCGACCATTTGTATATACATGTCAATCGAATCCCTGGACAATGTAGCCACTTCACATATATAAACAATTTCACCATCCTCCAAGTACCTGAAGATCGACGCCAAAGCAACAGCACAATCCATCGCAGCTGAAACCAAGTCGTCCTCATACATATCAGGGTATGGGGCTGCGCGATCGCATTCTTCAATGTATACGCTTAATTCAATATCTTCTTTTTTTATTGAAATAAAATTCCATATTTCCGCCAAATTCTTCTGCAAAACGCTAGGATCCAGAGAATTTTTTTCACAAAAGAGATTGTAAGATCCCATCATTCTTTCAACAATGCTCACACCGAAGGCAACTCGGTCCCAATATGACAAGTTAGACAACCGCCGTTCAAGCATTTTGATATCAAAAGTGATCATACAGGCTCCGATTCGGCATCACTTAAGCTTACTCAAAGCGTCAACATCCTCACTCGTCAACATACCAGCGCAATCTCCACAGATTGGTCTGCTTGCTGCGGTGCCAGTTGGATTTAATCCGAGTTCTTTCGGGATTACGGGGACAGTTTACTCGACTCCGGCCGTGGTCCCGGCTTGCGTCGGGCCAGGACGCGCCCCGTAGTCGCCTCCAGCCTGGCGAGCCAGGCCGCGGAGCCGAGCGGACGCCCGCTCCTCTCGCTCCGGCGCAGCGCCGCGACCGCGGCTTCGTCCTCTGCGTCGTCGAGCAGGTCGGCGAAGGTCGCGAACCGTTCGCGCACCAGCGTCAGGTCGGTCAGGCCGTCGTCGCGGCCGCTCAAGTGCGCCCGGGTGCTCGCCCACGGCCAGTCCTCGGCCCGGGGCGCCAGCTTCGCCCGCACCGGATTGAGGCAGACATAGCGCACGGCATGGACGAGGTGATCCTCCGCCATGACGACCGAGCCGAAGCGGCCCTGCCAGAGATGGCCGGTCCAGCCGTTGCGGGCGTTGATCCCTGCGGTGTAGCGTCGGTGCGCCTCGCCGAGCAGGGCCCGCAGGCCATCCTGTCCGTCCGGCACGGCCAGCAGGTGCACATGATTGGGCATCAGACACCAGGCGAGGAGGCGCGTGCCCGACTTCGGCAGGTAGGCCTTCAGCAGGCCGAGATAGGCCCGGTAGTCGTCGTCGGTGAAGAACACCCGCTCACGGCGGTTGCCCCGCCGTGTCACATGATGCATGAGGCCAGGGACCACCAGGCGGGCGATGCGAGCCATGCCTCAGGTTAGCCGAACGGAGAGAAAAGTAAACTGTCCCCGTGATCCCGCATTTCCAGTTCTTTCGCGGCGAGGAGCGAAAGGTAACCACCATTCACGCGTCAGAGTCGCGCAAACACACCGCCTGAGCCCAAAGGAGAGCGGAACCGCTCGGCATTACCCACTCTGCTCAGCCATACCACAACTTCTCGCACGCCTACTCATAGTATTTTGACGCCAGAAGTATTTCCGCCATTAGCTGCCATACAGAAATTGAACTAATATCTCTATTTACATTCTTATAATACACATCCATAGAACCAACGAAAGCTGACATTGCTGACAAATATCTTTCCATATCACAATTCTCCCAATCCTTTTTTTCATTATATTCGTCCCTTAACTCCAATATGAAGTTAGACAACTGCTCCATCGTTTGGACGCAGTGCGGGTTTAATTTATCTTTGCTCATTTCAGATCTCACCTCTAATAGAAACTCTCGAAGTTTACATTCAATTGCGCAGGCACACAATGCAACCGTTATTTCTAGTAGTCATCTTGTAAGCCTCGCGGATTATTTCCTGGGGAGAAGCAGGCGTAATCTTTACAGGAACACCCGCAATGGACGTCGCAACCAGCCGCCTATTATCCAATGTATAGGCAAGATTATCTTTTGAGAAAACGCGAATTGCCGGCAAATCCACTGGAGATATCGCTCCAGATTTCAACTTTTCCGCGAGATCGAGAACCGATTCTCCATTCTTGAATCGTGGACTCACGCTATCTTGGGTGAATCGAACCGTCGCTGGATCAGCAAGAGTTGTCTCCCCTCGATTCATTCGCTTTAGTGCCTCAGGTGCACTTTCTACTCCTGCAGTATTACGCCCGACAGCTCTAATACCCTTAAACATATCGGCTTCACTTATAACTCCAAATTTCTGTAGTGTTTGAAAATCTCCAATGGTTGGATTCCCGCCAATTATTCTTTCCCATGACTTCTTTATGAGAAACTGTCGGCCGGTTTCATCGTCAAAGGGATCAAGTCCGGAACCTGCAAGCCGGGTCTTGGCGCCAGCGACGTCGCTGTCATCCCGCTTCAGATTCAGATCTTGCCCCCCGAGGGACGCCTTCTCCGCACCGCCCCCTCCATTTGAATCGTCTCCCGCGTTCATGTTTCCGCGGGCGATCGCCTGGGCGTCATCTCCGTTGTAATGCCCGCTCGGATCCCTCACGTTGACCGGGTTGTTGTCGGCGTAGGTGTATCGGTTTGTTCCGACGCCGCCCTGTGTGGGGTCCCACCAGTCTGGGGAGACGAAGCGGGCGATCCTGGGGTCGTAGTAGCGGGCGTTGAGGTAGAGCAGGCCGGTCTCGTCCTGGCGCTCGCCGATGAAGGCCTTGCTCTCGCGCGTGGCGTTGTTCGGCGCCGTCAGCCCGGTCCGCTGGAACCCGAACGGGCCGTAGCTGGAGCTGGTGGCAGGGGTGCCGGTGCCGTCCGCCACGATGCGCTGCGAGCCGAGATGGTCCTTGAGCAAGGTGTAGCTCTGCACCGCCAGCCCCGGCACCGCCTCGCGCTTGGTCTCGGCCGTCGGATAGGTGATCCAGGTCGGCGCCGTCGGCACGCAGCTGTTGGTGTTGGCGGCGTAGCTCACCCGCTCGTCCCCGAAGACGTAGAGCGTCGTCTCCTCCGGCTGCTGGCTCGCCGCCAGCGAGCAGCCGCGCGGGTTGGCCTTGACGATCTTCTTCAGACGCGTCCCGTCCGGCCCGTGCACGAAGCTCGACGTCAGCGTCAGCGCCCCGGCCGTGGAGTAATTCTTCACCAGGATCGGGCGGTTCTCCCCGTCCCAGGTCAGCTCCCGGCTGATCACCCCGCTCAGCTGGCTCTGCAGCATGTTGCCGTTGAGATCGTAGCTGAAGGCATAGTTGCCCGCCGCTGTCACCGCATGCGGCTGCACCGCCGCCGGGCCCTGCGCCGGGTAGGTGTAGCTCCCCACCCCGGTCTTGGAGAGCAAGTTGCCGGCGAGGTCGTAGGCATAGGCCTCGTTGTAGCCACTGTTGCCGGCGTTCGCCGCCCGCTTCAGCTGGTCGAGGTCGTCATAGGTGTAGGTCCAGTTGTCGGCGGACGAGGCGTTCAGCTGGTCCGTCACCGCCTCGATCCGGCCGGTCAAGGCCCGCGTGTAGCTCAACGACAGCAGCGCCGTGCCGCCGCTCCCCTGCTGGTGCACCAACGTGCTCAGCCAGCCGCGGGTCGGGTCGTAGGTCGCCGTCGACACCACCCCGCTGGCATAGCTCGTCACCAGGGGCTGGCCGGCTGCGTCATAGGTCGTGCCGGTGACGAGACCGGGCACCGACACCAGCCGGCCGGCCGGGTCGTAGGTCATCGGCGACGAGGCGGTGCCCACCGTCGTCCCGTCCGGCAGGCCCCGCCACAGCACCCGCGAGCCGGTGTCGTAGGCCGTGGTCGTGATGTAGCTCTGTCCGTCGACGACAAGCGTCTTCTTCACCTCCCGGCCCAGCACGTCGTAGTCCGCCGTCAGCGTCGCCGCCGCGTTGGTGCTGGTCGTCATCTTGCCGACGTTGAAGAAGCCGGTCCGCGCCTCGTCATAGGCGTAGGTGGTGGTGTCCCGCCCCGGGTCGTTCACCGGCAGCTCGGCATGGGCGATCTTGCTGCGCACCCGGTTCAGCGGATCGTAGAGGAACGCCACCTGCTGGCCCTTGGCATCGGTCTGGCGGGTGAGATTGCCCGCCCCGTCATAGGCATAGGTCCAGGTGCCGAGGTCCGGGTCCTGCACCTGGGTGCGTCGGCCCATGTTGTCGAAGGTGTTGATCCACTGATTGCCCGCCGGGTCGGTCAGCTGCGTCAGCCGGCCCATCGCGTCGTAGACCATCGAGCGGTTGACCTCGCTCGTGCCCAGGAACCGCGTCTGGCGCACCGTCCGCCCGAAGGCGTCGGTGTGCACGATGCTGCGCCGCCCGAGCTCGTCCGTCGCCGTCACCGTCAGGAAGCCGGAGAGCGCGGTCAGGCTGGAGGCGCCATAGGCGACGCTCGCGGCGCTGCCGTCCGGGTTGGTCACGACAACCGGACGGTCCAGCGCGTCATAGGCCGTGCTGGTATATTGCGCCGTGTCACCGGAGTAGAACGGCCGGCTCACCCGCGCCACGCTGCCCCGCGCGGTGTAGTCGGTCAGCGTGGTGATCACACGGGTCGTGTCAGGCCCCTGCGCCAGCACCCTCCAGGTCCGACCGAAGCCGTCCAGGTAGGTCTTGGTGTAGATCGTCGCCGTCCCGGTCGGGCCGGGCTTGCGCACGTCGACATACTGCGTCGCCGGGTTGCCGACATTGTAGTAGGTGTAGCGCTCGAAGGCGTTCAGCGGCGGCTTCTTCTCGGTCAGCCGGCACAGGGCGTCATAGGTGAACGTCGTCACCTGCCCGTTGAGGTCCGTGATCGTCGACGGCTTCTGGCACCCGAGGTCGTAGGCCGAGACCACGCTCTGGGCCTTGGCGTTGCGCACCTCCACCGGCAGCAGGTGCGTGCCCGTGTCGTAGACCGTCTCCGTCCGGTTGCCGACCTCGTCGATCACTGCCGTCTTGTTGCCGTAGGCGTCGTACTCGGCCTTGGCCAGGTACCAGCTGCCCGAGGCCTGCGGACGGTGGCCGGTCTGCGTCACGTCGCCCTTCGCGGGCACCGCCCCCAGCGTCGTGCTGGCGTCATAGTAGATCACCTGGTCGGCCAGCAGCGGGCCGGCGCTCGTGGTCCCCGCATAGGTCCGCACCCGGTTCGGCGCCGACACGATGTAGGCCTCCGGGTTCGGCGTGAAGGCGGTCAGCGTGTAGCGCTCGCCCCCCGTGACGTCCGCGTCCCCGGTCTCCGTCAGACCCGTCACGTTGCCATAGGCATCATAGACGCGACCAACCGTGCTGCGCTTGACCACCGAACCGAACAGAGCCTGCTTCTCGGAGGCCGTGTTGAGCGCAGTATAGGGCAGCGTCAGCGTCGTGCCCGCGGGCAGCGGCCAGGCCGGACTCAGCACGGCGGTGCTGCCCGCCTTGGCCCGCACGCTCCAGGTCTCCTGCGTCACCGCCAGCACCGGCGCATCCGCCGCCGTGCTCGTCTCCTCCAGCCTCTCCAGCCGGCCCGCCGCCGCCAGGTCCTGCCGGAAGGTGTAGCGCCGCCGCGGGCACACCGTCTCCCCGGCATTGCACGCAAGGTCCGCCGTCGCCGTCCGGAAGCCGAGGAACCGACGCTCCGAAGCGTTGTACAGCCCGCCCGCGAAGCTATAGCTCGTCGTCGACGGCGCAGACCGCCCGTCGCTCAGCGTCAGCGACTTCACAACCTGCATCACGCCCGGCATCACGCCGTGCACAACACCCGAAGACGGCTGGTAGGCGATCGTCGTCTTGCCGCCCAAAGGACCCGTCACGGACGTCAAGAGATCGGGGAAGGCAACGGACGCCGAAACGTACGTCCCGTCAGACTCGGCGACCAAGGGACCGCCGGAATACGTGTCGTAGAACCGGGCAGGGGCGATGTCGTCCCTGCCATCACCGTCCACGTCAAGTAGTGTATAGGTCGGCCCGCGGGTAGCGACCGGGACGAAGCTCGATCCGGTCGACCGAAACACCGTCGAGGACGTGGTCGTCGTGTTCAGGATGATGTCGGAGCGGCCGTCGCCGTCGATGTCGCCGACCAGTATGGGCGACAGGCATTGCCCGTTCGGATCGGACGAGCGGGTCGCGATCTCGGAGGGGACATTCGCGGCCCAAATCTGGTGCACGAAGCCTTGGCCCGTCGACAGCAGCACCCCAACATTCACCGTGCCGGCCGACGCCCCCTTCTCCAGCATGACGATGTCCGAGCGGCCGTCACCGTTGACGTCCGCGACACGGATTGACGCGAGAATCTTGCCAAAGCCGGTCCCATCCGCGCCGGGCGCGACCGAGGGCCCGCCACAATAGCTGGTCTGGATGACCCCGGGAAAATACGCCACCTGCTGTGGCGAAAACCCCGTCCCCGTCGAGAGGGTGTAGTTTACCTGGATCTGGCCGCTCCCCATGCCCACCCGGACGATATCGCTCCGACCATCGCCGTTCATGTCCTGGAACAAAGGGGAAGCGAACACGGATGAGAGCGAGAGTGGGACATCCGGGCCCGATGGTTGGGAGCCTCCTTGAAAACCACCGTTGATCTGATCCAGGAACCACTGCCGTCTCTGTTCAAGCGTCCAACTGCTGTCGGGCATAGTGGTGGGATCGGGGATCGTCAGGCTCCGGAGTACGGTCGTGCCATCGGCCTGCACAAGCAGGGCGCGTATCTGTCCGGAGCCGTCGTAATCGAGCAGCCCAAGGAACGGCGGCGGGCTCTGCAACTGGATCTGGCTTGGATTGTCGAAACCGACAAATCTGGCGGCGGTGACGGAGCCTGTCGCCGACAGAAGCGCTACGCCGATACCGCTTGAATAGGTCGTCTTCGCCGAACTGCCGCAGCTGTCGCCAGGATCAGACGTCCGCGAGCTGTAAAGGACATCAGGGACACCGTCGCCATTGATGTCTTGTATGCCATTCAAACCCGAGGTCGTCGTGATGCGACGCGTGCCGCAGGTCGATGTCGCAAGCTGCTCGGATAAGCAGTTGAAGACGAATGGAGGGATGGGCTGAGGCGCCGTCGACAGGCTGTTGGCGAATATCGAGACCGAGCAGCTTTGCGGCGGACGCGGCCCCGTTGGGCACACCGTCTGTCCCGCCGGGGGCGGACTCTGTATCGTGCAGGCCGGATACGAGGCCGGGCTGAAAATAAACGTATCCGGCCTCTGATCGCCGTTGGCATCGGTGATGGCAGCGATGGATGGGGCTGGAGAGGAGGAAGCGGCATTGCGCTGTATCGACAGCGTGAGAGGCAGCGTCTGCGGGCTCGACCATGCGAGCGTCGCGCCCTGATAGGCGAGCTTGGTCGGCGGCAGGCTGGTACCGCCAGTGACGTGGCCGCCAGTGAAGCTGGCGTCCTTGCCATAGGGCGTCACCGTGATCAGCCGCGACAGCCCTGTCGCCTCACTCTGCTGGTACGCGAGGTCATAGGCTCGCACCCGAGTGCCTGCGAACTGCACGTCGACCGACGTCAGCCGTTGGTCCAGCGTCGACAGCGACTTCTCCGTCGAGGGGATCGTCCCGTTCGCGGCCGGCGCCATCACCCCGCCGTTGGCCAGCGTCAGCACGGCGCTCGCCGGCGCCGTCTCCCGGTTGAAGGTGATGGTCGCAACCGGCGCCGCCTCGCCGTTGTTGACGTATTGGATGCTCGTCGGCCAGCACACCGGCAGCACCGGGCAGGCATAGGCATAGTCCATGTGGTTGCCATGCGCGTCGGTCACGCGCTGCAGCAGCCAGCGCGCCTCGCTCGCCAGCTTCGGCAGCTCCGCATCGGCCACACCGCCCCAGGTCGAGGTCGACACCGAGGCATAGGTCGACACCGTCCCGTCCCGGCCCGTCACCGTCCAGGTGCTCGCCCCGCTCACCCCATCCACCGTGCGCTTCACCCGGACGAAGCCTTCCACACGCGTGGCGTAGGTGGTCACGCCCGTGCCGGCCGTGCCCGTGGTGCACGCCGGGCTGGTCATGCCGGCCGCGCAGGCCACCAGTTCGTCCCCGTCCAGGGCGAAGACATCCAGCGCATCGTCGAAGCGCGGCGTGCCGCCGCCATGGGTGATGCGGGTGATGTCGGACAGGCCCGACACCCGCATGCCCACACCGGCAAAGCCAGCCCACCAGCCGCCCGCCCGGGCACCGGCGTTGGAATCGTAGACCAGACCGAGGTTCGGCTCGATGCCGCGAAACGTCGGGACTGCAAGGGGAATGCGCTGCGTGAACGATCCGTTCGACGGTGCTGGCTGGATCTTCGATGCCAACCCGCTCGACGCCGCCAGTGCCGCAGTCGGATCGGTCGCGTCGCCGCCACCGAGGTCGATTGCTGCCGCCGCGGCTGCGGCCGGCGCGGCTTCCTGCTCCTCCGCCGGCTGTGCCGCGCCCGTGGTCGAGGGCGCGTCTTCTGATGGGATCGGCGTCTGGGCCGTGGGGCTCGATGGATCGCTCGGATCGGACGGGGCCGGATCGCTCGACGGCGCCGGCGCGGACGGATCCGGCACGCTCGGATCCGCCTGCGCCATCAGCCGCATCGGAGCGCTCATCGGCGCCCGCAATGCACCCGCG
The DNA here is from genome assembly GCF_030814995.1 of Labrys wisconsinensis. Taxonomy (GTDB): domain Bacteria; phylum Pseudomonadota; class Alphaproteobacteria; order Rhizobiales; family Labraceae; genus Labrys; species Labrys wisconsinensis. Next base: position 52,587 of record NZ_JAUSVX010000019.1, read on the forward strand.
ATCGGGCCAGCGGCCGGCAGGGAGGGGAGCACAGGCTGCTCCACCAGTCCGGTCCGCAGCGACGGCACACCCGCCGCCTGGATGCTCTCAGCGATCGCGGGAGCCGCCCAGCCGCCCAGCCACACCGCCACAGCCGCAGCACACGACAGCGCCACGCCGGCCCGCACGCGAGCCGCGCCAAAACCTTCGATCATCGAAGCCCCCCAAAGGCCCCCAGCCGGATCAGTCCGGCCCTACTCTCCTAACGCTAGGGCAGCGACACAAATGCGACAACCGCAAATTGTGGGTCGATGGAGTTGCACACAGCCTTCGCGTTGGCCGCCAACGACGATCTCACCGCGATAATCTCGATACGTTGGGTGAGGGCCGCAACGGCGACCGCGCCGGTTCAGGCATCCAGCTGGTCCCTGTCCGGCGGATGCAGATTGACGGTATGCTGGGCGATCAGCGTCGAATCGAAACCGATCGCCTCCGCTTCCAGGACGACCGTCCTGCTGTGTTCCCACGAAGCATCGAGGGGGCGCCGCCAGATCCTGCAAGGCGGCCCGTGGGTTTGACCTCGCCTACAATGCGCGACGCGCACCGCCGGTAAGGCGTGGACCGCCGGCTGAGGATGATATGCTCCCGCGCGCCGCCGGCGCCGTGTCGGCCGCGGACGGCGTCTGGACCCGCTCGCGAGCTTCGGCCACAACGAGGACAGACGACGAGGTAGGATATGGGCGATCACCCGGACGACGCGAAGCAGCAGCCGGTACCGATCGAAGGCGAGATCGGCATTCTCGCACGCCGGCGCATCGAGGCGGCCATCATCGCCCCTCTCTACGAGGCGATGCGGCAGGAGATCGGCGAGGAACGGGCGCAGGCGATCCTGGACCGCACCATACGGGAAGCCGCCATCGCCGCCGCCAGAGGCTTCGCCGCCAGGACACCCGGCGGGACCAGCCTGCAGACGTTTCGTGACCTGCAGGCGCTGTGGACGAAGGACGATGCCCTGACCGTCGAGGTGCTCGCCGCGACCGACGAGCGGTTCGACTACGACGTCCACCGCTGCCGCTATGCCGAGACCTATCGCGAGATGGGGCTGGGGCATATCGGCCATCTCCTGTCCTGCAACCGCGACGGCGTCTTCTGCCAGGGCTATGATCCGCGCATCGAGCTGACCAGGACCCAGACGATCATGGGAGGCGCCAGCCATTGCGACTTCCGCTATCGCTTCGTGCAGGCCGAGGATGCCGGCACGGCCGACGTGCCGGAGGCGCGAGCCGGTTCGAAGAGCGTTTCGCGACAGGACGCCGGGCCGGAACGGCGACATCGGGACGATGCGCGTCCGGGCGAGGCCGGCGCATCCGGCGATCGGGACATGTAGCCTGCCGCCGTCGGGGAGCGACGAAGGACGGGAGAAGGCCTCACCGAGCGTCAGCACCCCGAAGCGGGTGATGGCAGGCGACGCCGTGGTCGGCATCGAGGCCCAGGAACGGCGGCTGCCGCGTGCGGCACAGAGCGCCGGCACTGGCGCAGCGGGTCTCGAAGCGGCAGATGTCCGGCTTCGGATCGATGGGACTGCCGGGCTCTCCCGTAAGGCGGGCCCGCCCGGTGCGAGGCGGCCGCCCCAATGCCGGGATCGCGGCGACGAGGCCGGCCGTGTAGGGGTGGGACGGACGGCCGAGCACGGCGTCCACCGACCCGCGCTCCACGACCTGGCCGAGATACATCACCATCACGCGCTGGCACAGCAGACGGACGACATTGAGGTCGTGCGAGACGAAGAGGAGCGCGATGCCGAGATCCCGCCGCAATTCGTCGACCAGCTTCAGGATGACCGCCTGGATCGAGACGTCGAGCGCCGAGGTCGGCTCGTCGAGGATGAGGAGCCTGGGCCGGAGCGCGATGGCGCGCGCGATGCCGGCGCGCGCCAGCTGGCCGCCGGAAAGCCGATGCGGCAGGCGGCCGGCCAGCTCCGCCGGCAGGTGCACCCGGTCGAGCGCCCAGCGCACGCGCTCCTCCAGGCGGGCGCCGCCCAGCCCTTCCAGGCGCGCCAGCGGCGCGGCGATGGCCTCGCGGACGGAGCGGCGGGGATCGAGGCTGTCATAGGGGTCCTGGAACACCATCTGGATGTGGGACCGCCAGGCGGCCCGCGCCGCCCGGGCCGCCGGCACCGCGCCGATGTCCTCGCCCTCGAGCAGGATCGTGCCGGATGAGGGATCGGCGAGCCGCGCCACGAGGCTCGCGAGCGTCGACTTGCCGGAGCCGGATTCGCCGACCAGCCCGAGCGCCTCGCCCGCTCCGAGCGAAAAGCTCACGTCCTCCACCGCATGCAGGCGGGATCGCCGTACGCGCAGGGACAGCAGGCCGCGCCGCCCTGCGCCGACGGGGAAATATTTGTGCAGGCCGCGCACCTCGAGCAGCGTCATGCGGCGACGGTCCAGCAGGCGGCGCAATGGCCCGGCGCGCGCGGCTGCAGCGGCGGCACCTCGGTGCGGCAGCGATCGATCCGCAGCTCGCAGCGCTCCTGAAAGCGGCAGGCCGGCAGATCGGCACGGGAGAGGTCCGGCGCGAGGCCGGGCACGCCGACGAGGTCCTCGAGGCGCGCGCCGGTGCCCGGCGTCGCGCGGAGCAGGCGGCGCGTGTAGGGATGGCGCGGCCGCTCGACGATGGCGGCCGTCGGCCCGGTCTCGACGAGCTGCCCCGCATGCATCACCGCCAGCCGATCGCATCGCTCCGCGGCGAGCGCGAGGTCGTGGGTGATGAAGATCATCGCCATGCCGCGCTCGCGGGCCAGGCCGGCGACGAGGTCGAGGATGAGCGCCTGCGTGGTGACGTCGAGGCCGGTCGTCGGCTCGTCGGCGATCAGGAGCCGGGGCGCGCAGGCCAGCGCCAGCGCGACCATGACGCGCTGGCACGTGCCGCCGGAGAGCTCATGGGGATAGGCAGAGGCCCGCGCCGCCGGATCGGGGATGCCGACCCCGGCGAGCATGGCGACGGCCTCGTCCCGGGCCTGGCGGCGCGACAGGCCGGCATGGGCGCGCAGCACGTCCGAAATCTGCTTGCCGACCGGCCGGACCGGATTGAGGGCGCGCCGGGGATGCTGGAAAACCATCGACAGCCGCCTACCACGCAGGCGGCGCAGCCGCGCTTCCGGCAGGCCGAGCAGGTCCTCGCCCTCGAACAGGATGCGACCGCCGGCGACCACGGCGCTCCGGTCGAGGAGGCCCATCACCGCCAGGGCGGTGACGGACTTGCCCGAGCCGCTCTCGCCGAGAATGCCGACCGTCTCCCCCGCCCCCACCTCGAGCGAGACCCGGTCGAGAACCCGGAACCGGCCGCCGCGGGGAGCCGGGAAGTCCACACTGAGAGTCTCCAGGCGCAGGATCGGCTCGGCGCTCACGCCGCCCTCCTCACGTCCAGGAGGTCGCGCAGGGCATCCCCCGAAAGGTTGAAGGCGAGCACGGCGAACATCAGCGCCAGGCCGGGGCAGGCTGCGACCCACCACTGGCCGGTGATGATGAACTGGGCGCCCTCGCTGACGAGAACGCCCCATTCCGGCGCCGGCGGGCGCACGCCGACGCCGATGAAGGAGAGGCCCGCGGTGTTGAGGATGGCCCAGCCGAGATTGAGCGACATCTGCACGACCAGGGCCGGCAGGATGTTCGGCAGGAGCACGCCGAACAGCAAGGCGAGATCCCCTGCCCCGCCGAGGCGCGCCGCCTGGACGTAGCCGGCGTTGCGGCGCACGGCGACCTCGCTGCGGGAGAAGCGGATATAGAAGGGCAGGTTGATCAGGGCCGTGGCGTAAATGATGTTCGCCACGCCGTTGCCGAGCACCGCCGCCATCGCCATGGCGACGATGAACAGCGGGAAGGCCATGAGCACGTCGACAAGCCGGCCGACCCACTGATCGAGCGGGCCGCCGACAAAGCCGCAGGCGGCGCCGATGGTGTTGCCGACGACGAAGGACAAGGCCACGGCCGAGACGGCGATGGCGAGGTCGAGCCGCGCGGCGACCAGGACACGGCTGAAGATGTCGCGCCCGAGCTGGTCCGTGCCGAACCAATGCGCCGCGGACGGGGCCTCCAGCGCCTGGCGCACATTGGTGGCCAGGGGATCGTAGGGCGCGATCGACGGGCCGAGCAGCGCCAGGAGCAGCAGCACGCCGGCGCAGCCGAGCGCCAGCAGGCCCGAGGGGCGGAGCGCCATGCCTTCCATGCGCCAGCTCCGCATCTCAGCCGCTCCGCCCCGCCCGCGGATCGACGAGGCCGTAGACGATGTCGATGACGAGATTGGCGGCGGCGAAGATGCCGGCGACGACGAGCACGAAGCCTTGAACGGGGGCGTAGTCGGAGCTCATGAGCGCGTCGATCGCATAGGAGCTGACGCCCGGCCAGGCGAAGACCTTCTCGACGAGGACGTTGGCGCCGAGCATGGTGGAGAACACCATGCCGAGCGCGGTGACGATCGCGATCAGCGCATTGCGCAGCGCGTAGTGCACCAGGATCGTCCATCGCGACAGGCCGAGCGACCGGGCGGTCCTGATGAAGTCCGACGACAGGAGGTCGAGCATGGCGCCGCGGGTGATCCGCGCCAGCGGCGCGAGGGCGAAGAGCGCCATGGTGATGCTGGGCAGGACGAGGTGCCGCAGCCCGGACAGGAAGGCCGGGCCGTCGCCGGCGAGCGCGCTGTCGACCAGCACGAAGCCGGTGACGGCGGCGGGCGGATCCATCCAGCCGTCGAGCCGGCCGATCGGCTCCGGCGCCCAGCCGAGCGCGAAGTAGAAGGCATAGATGAGGCCGAGGCCGACGACGAAGGCGGGCAGCGATGTCCCGACGGTCGCGACCAGACGGCAGGCATGATCGATGACGCTGCCCGGCCGCAGGGCCGCGGCGATGCCGAGCGGCAGCGCCGTGGCGACGGCGAGGAGAAGCGCCGAGAAGGTCAGCTCGAGGGAGGCCGGCAGGCGCTGCAGGAGGTCGCGGACGACCGGCTCGCCGGTGGTGAACGAGCGCCCGAGATCGCCGCGGGCGATGTCGCCGACATAGAGCACGAGCTGCTCGGCAAGGGGACGGTCGAGCCCGAGCTGCCGGCGCAGCGCCGCCACTTCCTCCGGGCCCGAGCCGGGGCCGGAGGCGAGCATGGCCGCGGGATCGCCGGGCAGGACGCGCATGATCACGAAGGTGAAGAGCACGGCTCCCGCAAGGACCGGCAGCACCGCGAGGATGCGCTTCAGCACGAAGAGGGGCAGCGAGCGTGGCACGATTCATCCCGTGACGGCGCAGGTGCCCCCGTCATGCGCTACGGAGTGTGCGGAAGTCCACCTGGCCATGGATGTAATAGGTGAAGCCGTCCAGCCGCGGCTGCAGGGCGGCCTCGAAGGAGGGCAGCCACAACAGGACGATCGGCACCTTGTCGAACACGATGCCGATCGCCTTGCGGATCGCCTCGTCATATCGGGCATGATCCGTCTCCCAGCGCGCCGCATTGACCAGCTCGTCCAGCTCTTCGTCCTGGAAATTGCCGAAGTTCCAGCGCCAGTCGCCCTGGAAGAAGATACGGAAGAAATAGTCGGGGTCGTTGAACCAGGCCGACGAGGCCTCGACATAGAACGGGACCTTGCGCTGGGTGAGCAGGGCCCCCCATTGCGCCTCCGCAACCTTCTCGATCGTCACCTTGACGCCGAGCTTGCCCAGCGCTTCCTGCACCAGCAGCGCGATCGGGTCGGCGATGGTCGCGTCGGCGACGTTGTAGCTGAACGTCGTCTCGAAGCCGCTGCCCAGCCCCGCCTCGGCGAGCAGCGCCCGCGCCTTGTCGAGATCGGTATCGTAGGGGAAGGCCTGCGGAAAGGAGGCCTCGGCGGGAACGCGCGATTTCGCCCCGTAGAGCGGCGTGCCGTGGCCGAAGACAGCCCCTTCGAGCAGGTCCTTGTACGGCAGCGCATAGGCGATCGCCTGGCGCACCCGCACATCGTCGAAGGGCTTCTGCCTGGTGTTGAAGGCGACGAAGCGGAAGGAATTCGTCACCGGCAGGGAGACGACCTTGACCGCCTTGTCGCCGGCGATGGCGTCGATGTCGCGCGGCGGCAGCTGCAGCGCGATGTCCGCGTCGCCCTTTCTCAGCGTCGCCACCCGGCTGGACGCCGCCGGCACCACCTGGACGATCGCTCGCTTGAGATAGGGCAGCGCGCCGCCCTTCCAGCCGTCGAAGCGGCTGTAGACCACCTGCTGGCTGGGGTTCCACGTCTCGACCCGGTAGGCGCCGCTGCCGGCTTCGTTGCTGCGCAGCCATTCGGCGCCCCAGGGATCGGCCTCCGTCGCATGGCTCTTCACCAGCGCCGAATTGATGACCGAGGCGAAAGTCAGGGCCAGGTTCGGCAGGGTGAGGCGGTCCTTGCGGTCGAACCTGATGCGCAGCGTATGGGCGTCGACGACCTCGAACTGCGCGGCATCCTTCAAGGACCCCGTCGCCAGCTGGTTCTTCGAGGCCGGCAGGCTGACGCCGCGGGCGAGCGACCAGCGCACGTCCTCGGCCGTCACCGGCGCGCCGTCATGGAAGGTCGCGTCGGGGCGCAGGTGGAAGACGAGGCTGCGCCCCTCGTCGCTCTCCTCCCAGGCCTGCGCCAGCTCGCCCGTGAACCTGGCATAGTCGTAGCGATAGAGGCCGGCCGACACCTCGCGGCGATCGAACTGGATCAGCCTGTCGTAGACGTTGGAGAAGGTGCCGAGCGAGGCCGGGCTGACGCCCGTGCCGTGCGGATCCAGCGAGTTCGGCCGCCCCTCCGCCACCACGCGCAGGGTCTCCGCGCGCGCCTGCGCGAAGGCGTCCCTGTCCGGCCAGGCCCCCAGGCAGGCGGCGGCCCCGGCTGCCGCGCTGCCCTTCAAGAAAATCCTGCGGTCCATCGTCCACCCCATGAAATCGGCTCGGCGCCCTGGCCGTCCCGAGAGATCTGCAGATAGGGCATGGTCGCCCGATTGCAAGCGCGGCGTTTTCGTCGAGCCGGGTCCGTCCGCCATCACAGCGATCCATGCCGCGGCGGGTGGGCGCCGTTCAACCAGCAATCGGCGATGGCATGCGCCTTCCAGCGCACGGGATCGTGCTGTTCCACGCCATGGACGCGGCGACAATATGTTAAGTATATATATTATATGTTAAGTATATATATTATATGTTAATTCTACTATCATGGAGACCTGCCAGCGACTCAGCCCGCGGCCTGGCTCTGCGGCGCGAGCGCCATGCGCGGCGCTGCCCCGAGGAGCTTCCTGGTGAAATCGTGCTGCGGGTTCTGGAACACCTGCTCGACCGGCCCGCGCTCGACCACCTTTCCGTCCTGCATGACCAGGACCGCGTCGCTCATGTGGCGGATCACGCCGAGGTCGTGCGAGATGAAGAGATAGGACAGGCCGAGCTCGTCCTGGAGATCGGTCAGGAGGTCGAGGATCTGCGCCTGCACGGAGACGTCGAGCGCCGACACCGGCTCGTCGCAGACGATCACCTTCGGCCCCGAGGCGATGGCCCGGGCGATCGCCACCCGCTGCCTCTGGCCACCCGACAGCTGCAGCGGCCAGCGTGCCGCATGCTCGGCCGTCAGCCGGACCGTCTTGAGCAGGCCGGCGATGCGCTCGCGATGCTGCGGGCGCGGCACGCCGCCGGCTTCGAGCGCGTCCGCCAGGATCCGTCCGACGGTCCAGCGCGGATCGAAGGAGCTGAGCGGGTCCTGGTAGATGACGCCGAGCTGCGGCCGCCGCGGCCGGCGCAGCCTCTCCGGCACATGGCCCGGAGCCGCGGCGACCCAGAGGCTGCCGTCGAACGTCACCGTGCCCCGGTCGGGCTGGGCGAGGCCGAGGGCCAGCCGGGCGGTCGTCGTCTTGCCGGAGCCGGATTCGCCGATCAGGCCGAGCGTCTGGCCGGCCTCCAGCCTGAAGCTGACCGCATCGACGGCGAGGCGCCGGCGCTGGTCGGGGCCGTCATAGGTCTTGGACAGGTCCGTGGCCTCGAGCACGGCCTGGTGCCGCGGCGCCAGCCGGGTGACGGTCCGGCCGCGATCCTCGCGCATCGGACGGATGCCGCGCCGATGCCGTCCCGGAACGGCGTCGAGCAGGGCTCGCGTGTAGGGATGGCTCGGGCGGGTCAGCACTTGCGCCATCGCCCCCTGCTCGACCACCTCGCCCTGGTTGAGCACCAGGACCTCGTCGGCCAGCTGCGAGACGACCGCCAGGTCGTGGCTGATGAGCAGCAGCCCGGTTCCCCGCTGCTTGATGGTGGCGAGAAGGTCGAGGATCTGGGCCTGCACGGTGGTGTCGAGGGCGGTGGTCGGCTCATCGGCGATCAGCACGGCCGGCTCGAGCGCCAGCGCCGTGGCGATGAGCGCCCGCTGGCGCAGCCCGCCGGAGAGCTCGTCCGGACGCTGGCGGGCCCGCAGGGCCGGCTCCGGCACCCCGACGCGCTCGAGCAGCTCCAGCATCCGCCGATGGTCGGCTGCCCCGCCGCCGCCATGGGCGGACAGGGCTTCCAGGATTTCCTGGCCGACCGTCCGCAGCGGATCGAGCGAGACCAGCGCATCCTGCAGGACGAAGCCGATATCCCGGCCGCGCAGCGATCGCCACCCGGCCTGCGACAGGCCGCGAAGGTCGCGTCCGGCATAGCTCAGCCGGCGCGCATCGACCCCGGCGCCGGCCCCCGTCAGGCCGACCAGCGTGCGGGCGGTGACGCTCTTGCCCGAGCCGGACTCGCCGACCAGGGCGACGGCCTGGCCCGGGCGGATGCTGAAGGAGATGTTCCGGACCACGCTGCGCCTGGCAGCGCCCTGTCCCAGCGTGACGGAGAGATCTTCGACGACGAGATGTCCCGTGCTCATCAGGCGCGTCCCTCGATCAGGCGTTGCAGGTGGCGGCCGAAGACGGTGGTGGCGAGCGTGGTCAGGACGATCGCCAGCCCGGGAAAGAAGGTCAGCCACCAGGCCTGCTGCACGAAATTGCGGCCCATCGACAGCATCGTGCCCCATTCCGCCGCCGGCGGCCGGGCGCCGAGGCCGAGGAAGGACAGCGCCGAGGCCCAGACGATGGCCTGCCCGACGCCCATGGTGATCGCCACGATCAGGGGCCGCATGGCGTTCGGCAGCACCTGCCGGCGGATCGTCCGCGCCGGCGTGTGGCCGAGGGCCCGGGCCGCCTCGATATAGCCGGCGTGCCGCACCGCCAGCACCTGGCCGAAGACCATGCGCGCATAGCCCGGCGCATTGCCGATGCCGGTCGCGATCACCAGCGGCACCAGCCCGTCGCCGAGATGGGCGCCGAAGAGCAGCGCCAGGATCATGGTCGGGAAGGAGAACAGGACGTCGAGGATCCAGCCGACCGCCCGTTCCGCGAGGCGGCCGGCGAGTCCGCCCGCCAGGCCCAGCACCACGGCCAGCGCCATGGACAGGGCGACCGCGCCGACCCCGAGCAGCAGCGACTGCCGCGCGCCGTAGACGACGCGTGCATAGATATCCCGCCCCGACTGGTCGGTGCCGAAGGGATGGGCCCAGCCCGGCGGCTGGAAGGCCTGCCTGGGTGCGATCGCCAGCGGATTGACCTGCGTGAAGAGCTGCGGAGCGATGCAGGCCAGCACGAGCGCGGCCAGGAACAGCGCGGCCAGGGCGGGTCCGAGGGCGGGCAGCCGCTGGATGCGGAGGCGGGCCGCGCCGGATGCGGGCAGTCCGGCTTCGGATGCGCTCATGTCCGGCCGGCCTCGATACGGGGATCGACGACGACGTAGAGGGCGTCGACCAGGATGCTGGTGACGATGTAGACCAGCGTGACGAAGAGCGTGATGCCGATGGTGAGCGGCATGTCCTGCAGCGACACGGCCTGGTAGAGCTGGCGCCCCAGCCCCTGGCGCGAGAAGATCAGCTCCACCAGCACGGAATTGCCGATCAGCGAGCCGACGGCCCAGGCGGACAGGCTGACGCCCGGCAGCACCGCGTGCCGCAGCGCATGCCGCCAGCGGACCGGCCAGTCGCCGAGGCCGCGCATCCGCGCCGACAGGATGAACGGCTGGTCCAGCGCCAGCTCGAGCGATTCGCGCATCACCTGGGCGAGGAAGCCCGCCAGCGGCACGGCCAGGGCCAGCGTCGGCAGCACGAGGCTCACGAGGCCGCCATTGCCCTCGGGCGGGAACAGCCGCAGGCCGAAGGAGAAGACGGCGAGGAGGACGATGCCGAGCCAGAATTGCGGCAGGGACGCGCTGACCGTCTCGATCGCCGATCCGAGGCCGCTGACCCATCGGCCTCGGCGCGTCGTGCCCAGCACCGATACCAGCGCGAGCACCCAGGCGACCAGCAGCGAGGCCGCCGTCAGCTGCAGCGTCGGCCAGACCTGCTCGGCGATGACGTCGGCGACAGGCAGGTGCTGGGAGAAGGAGACGCCGAAATCGCCGCGCAGCAGCCGGCCGATATAGATCGCGTATTGCGTGAGCAGGGGCTGGTCGAGCCCGAACTCCTTGACCGCCGCCGCGATGGTTTCGGGCGTCGGATTGGAGGTCGGCCCGCCCAGCAGCGCCCGCACGGGATCACCGGGCGTCAGGTGCAGCGCGAAGAACGTCACCGTCGCCGACGCCAGCAGCACCAGCCCGCCGCCCCCCGCGCGCAGGAGGAGGCGCTGCGCCAGGCGGCGCAGCCGCCGGGTCTGCGGCGGCCGCGGCTCGCGGCCGGACGCCGCGCTCATTTCGAGACCCAGGCGTCGTAGAGCGTGGTGACGGTCAGGGACGGCTCCAGCCGCACGTCGTGGGCCGTCTTATAGACGCCGAGGCGCGTGCTCTGGGGATAGGTCCGCAATTGCAGATATTGGCCGGAGATCAGCTCCTGCGCCTGGCGATAGAGGCCGCGGCGCGTGGCCTCGTCCTGCGTCTCCAGGGCCTTCTCGACGGTGTCGTCGAAGGCGGCGTTCTGCAGGCCGGAGCCGTTCTGGTGATAGCCGCCCGATCCGGCGGCGCCGAGGAACTCGGATCCGAAGACGATGCGCAGCACGTCGGCCGTGTTGGTGTTCCAGTAGTCGAGCGTGACGTCATAGTCCCACTTGCCCTGGCGCTCGCTCGATTCCGTGTCGCCGACCGGCTCCAGCCGGACGTCGAACCCCACCTGCCCGGCCGTCGCCTGGACCTGCTCCCACAAGGACCGTTCGGCCGGGCCGATCGAGGCGCCGATCGGGATGTGCACGGCCAGAGGCTGGCCGTTCCTGGAGCGCAGGCCGGAGGAATCGCGCTCGGTCCAGCCGGCCTCGTCGAGCAGCTTGTTGGCCCGGTCCGGATCATAGTCGTCGGCATGCTGGAAATCGCCGCTGTAGAACGGCGTCACCGCGCTCAGCGGGCCGGTGGCATGGTGATAGCGGCCGAAATAGACGCTGGCGAGGGCGCCGTCGATATCGGCCGAGCGCACGAAGGCCTCGCGGACCCGGATATCGTCGAAGGGCGCGCGCCTGGTGTTCAATTCGCCGTTGGTCGGGTTGCCCGGGCGGTCCTTGACGATCAGGGTCAGGTCCGGGTTCTTCTCGGCGGCAGCCTCGGATTCCGGCGGAACCGCCTCGATGACGTCGACGCTGCCGTTCTGCAGGGCGGCAAAGCGCACGGACGGCTCGGGGATGAACTTCCAGACGATCTTGTCGAGATAGGCCGGTCCCTGGTGCCGTGCGGTCAGCGGGGCCCAGCGGTAGTCGGGATTGCGTTCGAGCACCACCTGGCTCTGATGGTCCCAGCGCGTGACCTTGAACGGCCCGGACCCGACCGGGCTCTGGCAGTTCTCGTCGCGCGAACGCTTCAGCGCCGACGGCGCCTCGATGCCGAGGAAGCCCTGCGCCAGGACCTCGAGGAAGGCGGCATAGGGCTTGGACAGATGCACCACGGCCGTCAGGTCGTCCGGGGTATCGGTCCCGACATATTGCCTGACATAGCCGCCGGCCGTCGAAGACTGGGTGGCCGGATCGACCATATGGTCGAGGTTGGCCTTGACGGCGGCCGAGGTGAACTTCTCGCCATTGCTGAAGGTGACATCGTCCCTCAGCTTGAACGTGTAGGTCTTGCCGTCGGGCGAGACGGTCCAGCTCCTGGCGAGCCAGGGACCGATATGGCCGTCCTGGTCCATCGAGACGAGCGAATCGAGGAATTGCTGGGCGACGAAGACCTGCGGCATGTCGCCGTCGACATGCGGGTCGAGGCAGGTCGGCTCGCGGTCGGTCGCGTAGGTCAGGGTGCCGCCGGCAACCGGCGCGCCCCCGGCCCGGACCGAATCCGCATCGAGGCCGGCGGACGACAGCGCGGCGACCAAGGCCGTCGCGGCGACGGTCGACCGGAAGCGGCGGCGAATCTCGCGCCTTCGGCCCGCACCCGGCCACCCGCAGGCATGAGGAGCGGCAATTCGATCGGCACCAGAAGCCGGAAAGTCGACCTGCAAAGACATGGGATCCCCGCGCAAATCCGAGCGGGCGCCTGCCCGCATCGGAACTCATGGACTCGCGGTGGCATCTTATCCGGCAGACCCAATATGTCTACTATATATATGTATTTAATATTTTATATTCCACCGATCCTCACCGACCGACCGAGGCGGTCGGCGGCGCTTCGCCCGACATGGGGCTGCCGCGGCCGAGGCGGCGCAAAACCGGGCTTCTTAACCAGGTGGGTAATGCGTGGGACGCCGCGATGACCCACGATCACCATCACGCCCGACGCTGCGGGCTCGGTGAGCCCGTCGGCGGAACGAGCGCCCCAGGCGGAGCGATCCGTGCGCTCGCCCGGCAGGAAGCACAATGGCATCGAGGGAGGTCGCCTGATGGCGCACGACGTGGCCCGCCGGATCGAGGAGTTCGGCCCGGAATTGGCGGAGCAGGCTCCGGAGAACGAGCGTCTGGGCAAGCTGAGCGACAGATCGGCGGCGCTGCTGCGCTCGTCGGGATTGATGCGCCTGCTGCAGCCCCGCGAGCATGGCGGGCTGGGGGGCACGCCCGCCGACTTCCTGGAAGCGGTGATCACCGCGGCGCGCCACGACGGATCGACGGGCTGGGTCGCCGGCGTCGTCGGCGTCCATCCCTGGGAGGTCGCGCTGTTCGATCCCAGGCTCGGACAGGAGATCTGGGGGCAGAACCAGGACACCTGGGTGGCCTCGCCCTACACGCCTTCCGGCATCGCCGAGCCCGCCGAGGGCGGCTACATCCTCACCGGACGGTGGCAATTCTCGTCCGGCACCGATCACTCCGACTGGGTCTTCCTGGGTGCCCTGCTCGGCAACGGGCAGGGAAAGCCCGCGATGCCGCCTCGGATGATGCATGTGATCCTGCCGCGGTCCGACTATCGGATCATCGAGGATTCGTGGGACGTGATCGGCCTGCTGGGCACCGGCAGCAAGGATGTCGTCGTGCAGGGCGCCTTCGTTCCCGCCTATCGCGCGATCGACCACGAGGCGATCGCATCGGGCGCCGCCGCTGACAAGGCCGGGCTGAGCGATCCGATCTACAGGCTGCCGTTCTCCGTGATCTTTCCCGTCGGCATCACCGGCGCGATCATCGGCATGGCCGAGGGCGCCCTCGCCGCCCACGGCGCCTATCAGCGCGACCGCGTCTCCGCAGCCGGCGCGCGGATTCGCGACGATCCCTACGCGGCCTATTTCACCGGCGAGGCCGCCTCCGAGATCCAGGCCTCGAGGGTGCAGCTGTTCGACGGGATCACCAGGGCCTACGACCAGGTGATGTCCGGCAGGCAGGTCACCTTCGAGGATCGGTCGCGGATCCGGCGCAACCAGATCCGCTGCGCCTGGCGGGCCGTTGCCGCCATCGACGCGATCTATGCGCGCTCAGGCGGGAACGCGAGCCGGCGCACCAATCCGATCCAGCGCTTCTGGCGCGATGCCCATGTCGGCCTCAACCACTTCATCCACGTTCCCGGCCCCACCTACCATGCCGACGCGATGATCCAGTACGGACTGGACGTGCCCGATCCGCTGCGCATGGGCATCTGACGGGCGGGCGCTCGCGATGCAGGACAAGCAGAAGAAGGCGGCGGCGGTCGGCACTGTCGCCGCGCCCGCCCGGCCGATCGACGCGCGGCACTTCCGGACGGTGCTCGGCAACGTCCCGACCGGCGTGGTGGCGGTCACCGCGACGGGCTCCGAGCAGGAGCCGGTGGGGATGATCGTGGGATCCTTCACATCGGTGTCGCTGAACCCGCCTCTCGTCTCGTTCCTGGCGGACAGCCTCTCCTCGACCCAGGCGAAGCTCCAGGCCGCGGGACGGTTCTGCGTCAACGTGCTCGCAGCGGACCAGGAGCGCCTTTGCCGGAAGCTGGCCGCGAGGGGCAGCGCGCGGTTTGACGGCGTGCGCTGGGCGCCCTCGGCGCTGGGCAATCCCGTCATCGAGGGGATCGTCGCCTGGATCGACTGCACGATCGACACGGTGATCGAGATCGGAGATCACCATCTCATCGTCGGGCGCGTGCGCGAGCTCCATACCGTCTCGGACAGGACGCCGCTGCTGTTCTTTCGCGGCTCCTACGGTGACTACCTCTCCAACGCCGACCGCCTGCTCGATCGCCTGCTCGACTGGCGGTGACCGCTGCCTGCGGCGGGGTGCCCTATGGGCCCGGCCCCGAAAGCCAAGGAAGCGTCGGCGATCAACTGAATGGAAGTGACGCGGGGAACCCCTCTCCCAGTCGGGAGAGGGGTTCCCCGCGTCTCATCTGAAGCACTTATTCCTCACCGACGCCTAAAGCGCCTGCTCGCTCTCGACCTGGAGAAGATTGAGCAGCTCGACTTGCGAATGCGTACCCGTCTTCGCATAGGTCGCCTTGAGATGCGCCCGGACCGAGTTGGCCTGCACCTTGAGCTCCGTCGCGATCTGACGGGATGTCTTGCCGTCCAGGAGCAGGCTGGCGACGCGGGTCTCGGCCCGTGTGAGGCCGTAATTCTTGCCCAGATTGTCCGCCAGCAGCTCCTTGGGACGAGAACTGTCCGTCACGAGCAGGACGATCTTGCTTTGATGCACGCCTTCCCAGTCGAAGCTGGTCGGCGCCGGATAGGCGACGACGCTGCCGCGCCGCCGTCCCGCGGGGTCGCAGTAGGAAAGCCGACCGGGCACGCCGTTCCGCCTGGTGCGACGAACCAGGTCGGAGAATTCGGACGACTGGATTGCCGAGCCGGAAACCAGCCGCCCCCCGTCGAGACGAAGCACGCTCCCGGCCCGCAGCAAGTCGTTCATGCTGCTGTTGGACTTCTCGATGCGATCGTCTTCGGACAGGAGCGCGGCACCGATACCCTTCTGGTCCAGGCTGCGGATGATATTGCCGGTCATGTTGGAGGCATGCGTAAACGTGCCGGCAATCTCGAACGACAGCAGCAAGTCCTCGCGAAGATTTTCCAGAAGATCGGCGTTGATCTGCCCCTCGCCCGGCCGCCTGGGCTGGCTCGCATGCACGAGGACCTTTGCCGTTCGGATGCTGAGCAGCATGCAGACGCCATCGCCCTTGTCGAGATAGTCGCCATAGCGAGCATAGAACGTCGACCGCCGGCATTCATCGTCGATCAGGCCGTCGTCGAGCCGGATGACCTGGCCAGGCACCGCCGTCTGCCAGAATTTCCACAAGGGATTGATGTATTGATAGGTCTCCATATAGTCCCGGGCCCCCTCGGCGCCGGTTCCGATGCTTCCGTTTTCGACAGCCAGGCCGGACGGTGCGAAAACCGTGAGATCTGCCGTTCGAGTGTCAAGTAGATCGGAAATCAACCTCGCCCAGC
This sequence comes from Labrys wisconsinensis, assembly GCF_030814995.1. GTDB lineage: Bacteria > Pseudomonadota > Alphaproteobacteria > Rhizobiales > Labraceae > Labrys > Labrys wisconsinensis. The sequence continues at coordinate 68,329 of NZ_JAUSVX010000019.1, forward strand.
TGTCCAGTGGATTTGGCTGCGTTGCGGCACGGTAGAGTTGAAAGGCGACGTCTCGCAGATGCCGCTGAGGTTCCAAGTCTCTCACTCGCTCCTCGCCTCCCTGTCGGTCGACCTTGGCCGGTCAACTCTTGCCGAAGACGGTATGCGCAGCGATCTGACGCGTCAATCCAAGGTGTTTGCACGTCTTGACCGAGTGGGTAATGCGCCGACTGCCATGCTGACCCATGCTGCCCGCCATGCCTGACGCCGAGGGGCGACCGCCTCCGCGGACGGCATGGGATGCGACCGTTCCCGAGCCTCGCCGCCGGCTGGGACTACGGAGCGTCTCGTCGCAAGTGGCCCGCCAACGGGCCCCTGGGAGGAAGCAATCCATGAACGAACCAGATCCCGGCCGCCTTGCCGCGACCGACGCGGGCGAGATGACGCAAGAAGCGCCGTCCCGGGTGTCACGCCGCGCGTTCTTCAAGGCCGCGGGCCTCGGCGCGGCCGGCGCAGCTCTCGGCGTTTCGACCATCGCCAGCGCGCAGCAGCGGAGCTGGGATGAGGAAACCGATGTCGTCATCGTCGGCTCGGGATGCGCGGCGCTCGCCGCCGCCGCCGGCGCCCTGCAGAACGGCGCCAAGGTCGCCGTCCTGGAGAAGGGCCCGATTCCCGGCGGCACGACGGCCAAGTCGGGCGGCGCGTTCTGGATTCCGAACAACCCCTACATGCAGGCGAAGGGACTGGCGGATCCCAAGGAAGACGCCCTGCGATACATGGCGAGGGTCGCCTATCCCCAGCTCTACCGGGCCGATCACAAGACCTTGGGGCTTTCACAACTGGGGTACGAGCTGTTGTCGACCTTCTACGACCACGGCTCCAGGGTCACCAGGACGCTTGCCGACACGGGCGCGATGCTGTCGCAGCAGCAGCTGGGCGCGACGGGCCTGCTCCCCGACTATCAGGGCCAGCTGCCCGAGAACAAGAGGTCGGTGGGGCGGACATTGCGCCCAAGCGACCAGGACGGCGGGCCGGGGTTCGGCGGCGACATGGTGCGCCAGCTCTCGGCTTTCGCCGAAGCCAGGGGAGCGCCCGTGAGGGTCGATCATGCCGTGACCCGGATCGTCGTCGACGACACGCGGCGGGTGGTCGGCGTCGAGATTGGCACGCCGGATCGCCCCCTGTCCGTGCGCGCCCGCAAGGGGGTCGTCTTCGGCTCGGGCGGCTTCACCCAGAATGCGGAGATGCGCAAGGACTTTCTCCGCATTCCCGTCCTCGGCGGTTGCGCGGTGCCCACCAACCAGGGCGACTTCGTCAAGATGGCGATCGAGATCGGCTCCAAGCTCGGCAACATGAACGAGGCCTGGCTGCAGCAGGAGGTGCTCGAAGAGGTGCTGGAGTTTTCGAGCGTGCCCGGCGGTGTGTTCCTGCTCGGCGGGGACAGCATGATCGTGGTCAACAAGCTCGGCCACCGGATGTACGACGAGAAGCACGTCTACAACGAGCGCACCCGAAGCCACGTCACCTGGGACCCTTCGAGGGCCGAATACTGCAACCTCTACCAGTTCATGCTGTTCGATGACCACGCGATCGCCTATGGCGGCGCGCAACTGATGCCGCCGGTCGGCGCCGACATGCCGGCCTATATCATCACCGCCGCGAGCTGGGGGGCGCTTGCCGCGGCCATCCAGGAGCGGCTCGCATCTCTCGCCGACCGGATCGGCGCGTTCAAGCTCGACAAGGATTTCGTCCCCACGCTCCAGGAGACCGTGGCCCGGTTCAACGATTACGCCAGGACGGGCGTCGATCTCGAGTTCCACCGCGGCGAACTGCCGATCGAGCATGCCTTCCATGTGCCCGGCGCCAACAACGACAAGCCGAACAAATGGATGTATCCGTTCGCCCAGACCGGCCCCTTCCACTGCATCATCCTCGGGCCGGGCACGCTCGATACCAAGGGCGGACCGGTGACCAACACCAGCGCCCAGGTCCTGGACGTGCATGATCGGCCGATAGCCGGCCTCTATGCCGCCGGCAACTGCGCGGCCTCGCCGTCGGGCCAGGCCTATTGGGGGGCCGGCGGAACGCTCGGGCTGGCCCTGACCTACGGCTACATCGCCGGCGAGCACGCCGCCACGCAGCCGTGACGATCGTCGCGGCGGGTGCGGCTCGCGCCCGCTCCCCTTTCGAAAGCATCCTGACCATGATGACGTCCAGCCCCCTGGCTGCCGCGGTCGCGGCCGTCGGATTTCTGCTCATGGGCGGCGCATGCCTGGCCGACGAAGCCTGCAAGGGCGCGTTCCGAACCAGCGTGCAGCCGATCCTCAACACCAGGTGCGTGGCCTGCCATCAGGACGCCGCCCGTGCCGGCGGCCTGTCCCTGCAAAGGACATCCGCTCCGGCCAGCCTTCTCGGTGTTTCCAGCCGGGAAGCCAGGATGGCGCTGGTGACCCCTGGCGATCCCCTGCGGAGCTATCTCTTCCGGAAGACCGCCGGGACGCATCTGGAAGTCGGCGGCAACGGGGCGCGGATGCCCTTGGGCGGAAGGCTCACCGAGGCCGAGATCAAGGCCATCGAGGCCTGGATCACCGGCTGCACGGCGGATTGAGCATGCCGCGCAGAAGCCCGCTCCTGACCTGGACGCATGGCGATCGAAACGGCCCGCCCGTCCTGCTGCTGCACGATCGATACGACAATCCGGGCGGGATGCCCGTCGACAGGCTGCCGAGCGGCGCACGTGTCGTCTGCGTCCGCTCGGCGCGCACGCAGATGACCGGGGCGGACACGCTCGGCCATTTCTGGTTCCTCGGGCCCTATGACAGGCCCGAGCCAACCACGTTCGGCGACGGCCTGCATCATCTGGAAACCCTGCTCGTCGATCTCTCCTTCGGAGCCGGCAAGGCACGGAGCTTCATCATCGGCAAGGGCGAAGGCGGCGTCATGGCGCTGACGCTGGCGACGATCTGGCCGGAATTGCTCGCGGGCGTCGTGTCCATCGACGGGCCGCTGCCGCAGACCCTCGGTTCCCTGCCCATCGAGCCCCGCCCTCCCCTGCGGCTGCCGGTCCTCCTACTCGAGCAGGCGCGAAGCATGGCCGGGGCCGCAGCCGCGCTGTCGGGCCTCGGAGCCGAGGTGGACCTCAGGAAGGTCGGTGACCAGCCGATGCGGGCCGCCCTGGACTGGCTCGACCTACTGATCGGCCGGACCCAAGCGCTGACGCACGGGACGACCTCGAGCCGGCCCGGCGCGGAAGACGTGCGGCATGATGAGGCGAAGATCGCGACGTGATGAAGAAAGCAACGAGCCGACAGAAAGCGGCTCTGATCTTGACCAGGTGGGTAATGCGGATCGCACCGCGATGACCCACGATCCCGGTCAGGTCTGAGCCTGGGGGCCAGCCGGTTCCGCGGATGACGTGCCCTGGAGCCGGTCTTCCCGTCGGCGGCGCTCGACGAGCCGGCCTGGCGGCGCTGCGGCTCAACTCAAGACCATCGAACGGCGATCAGCCGGTCGCCATTCATCCAAGCCCATGACCCGAGGGCGATGCACCAGGGAGGTGAAGCATGTCCGATGCAAAATCGGCGGCAGGACTGCGACGGCCGCACCGTCAGGGGATGGCACCGGCCTGGATCGCGGCTGCATCGAGCGGCAAGGGATGCCGCGCATGAGCGTCGGGTCTGACGGCCTCCTGGCCGCCGTCGAGCGTCTGGAACGCGCGAGCGCCGCTCGCCTGCCCTGTCCGCCGATCGTCGATCTGATCGGCCCGAGCGACATCGCCGCGGCCTACGAGGTCCAGCAGCATATCGCCGCCCGCCGGATAGCCGCCGGCGCGCGCCTGATCGGGCGGAAGATCGGCCTGACATCGGCGGCGGTGCAGGCGCAGGTGGGCGTCGACCGGCCCGATTTCGGCGTGCTGCTCGACGACATGCGCTACGAGGACGGCGCGGACATTCCGTTCGCACGGCTGCTGCAGCCTAAGGCCGAGGCGGAGGTGGCCTTCCTTCTGGCGCGCGACATCGGCGATGCGCCGGATGCCGCCGCCGTGCGCGGCGCGGTGGCGCTCGCCTTCCCCGCCATCGAGATCGTCGACAGCCGGATCGCGGACTGGCGGATCGGGATCACCGACACGGTGGCGGACAACGCCTCGTCGGGGGTGTTCGTGATCGGATTGGCGGGGACGCCGCTCGATGCGGTGGAGCCGGCCGACGTCACGATGACGCTCCGCCGGAACGGCGAGCTGGTCTCGCAGGGCACCGGGCGGGCCTGCCTGGATGATCCGCTGAATGCGCTGGCATGGCTGGCGAGAACGGCGATCGAGCTGGGCGCGCCGCTGCGCGCCGGGGACATCGTGCTGTCGGGAGCGCTCGGGCCGATGGTCGCCGTGCGGCCCGGAGACGTCTTCGAGGCGGCGATCGCGCCGCTGGGGACGATCACCGCCCGGTTTTCACGAGAGGGAGGCATCGCATGACGGATCCTGTCGGGGTCGCAATCGTCGGGTCGGGGAATATCGGCACCGACCTGATGTTCAAGATCCTCCGCGGCTCCAAGACCCTGCGCGTCGTGGCGATGGTGGGCATCGACCCGGCTTCGGACGGCCTGGCGCGGGCGGCGCGGCTGGGGATCGCCACGACGGCGGGGGGCATCGACGGTCTCCTCGCCATGCCCGAATTCAGCACGGTCGGGATCGTGATGGATGCCACGAGCGCATCCGCCCATGTGGAGAATGCCCGCCGGCTGAAGCCCCACGGCGTCCGGCTGATCGACCTGACGCCGGCGGCGATCGGGCCGTTCGTGATCCCGCCGGTGAACTTCGGCGAACATCTGGAAGCCCCGAACATCAACATGGTCACCTGCGGCGGGCAGGCGACGATCCCGATCGTCGCGGCCGTGTCGCGCGTCGCCGAGGTTGCCTACGCGGAGATCGTCGCCTCGGTGTCGTCGCGCTCGGCCGGCCCGGGAACGCGGGCGAACATCGACGAGTTCACCGAGACCACCGCGCATGCGATCGAGCAGGTCGGCGGGGCCCGCCGCGGCAAGGCGATCATCATCCTGAACCCGGCGGAGCCGCCGCTGATCATGCGGGACACGGTCTATTGCCTGGTGGGCGGAGCCGATCGGGAGAGGATCCGCCGGTCGATCGAGGACATGGTGGCCGAGGTCGCCGCCTATGTGCCGGGCTATCGGCTGGTGCAGGCGGTGCAGTTCACCCCGATCGACGCCGCCGAGGTCGCGACCCTGCTGCCCGAGGACTGCGGGCCCGTGGACACCAAGGTGACGGTGTTCCTCGAGGTCGAGGGAGCGGCGCATTACCTGCCGGCCTATGCGGGCAATCTGGACATCATGACCTCGGCGGCGATGCGCGTCGCCGAGCAGATCGCCGAGCGGCAGAGGAGAGCGGCGTGATGGGCCGGCAGTTATACGTCCAGGACGTCACGCTGCGGGACGGCATGCATGCGCTGCGGCATCGCATGGCGCCGGAGACGCTGCGGACCATCGTCAAGGCGCTCGACCGGGCGGGAGTCGCCTCGATCGAGGTCAGCCATGGCGACGGGCTGGCCGGGGCGAGCCTCAACTACGGTCCCGGCTCGCACACCGACTGGGCCTGGATCGAAGCCGCGGTCGAGGCGGCGGAAAAGGCGGTGATCGCCACGCTGCTGCTGCCGGGGGTCGGCACGATCGCCGAGCTCAGGCGCGCCCATGCGCTCGGCGTGCGCTCCGTTCGCGTCGCCACGCACTGCACCGAGGCGGACGTCGCGGCCCAGCACATCGCCGAGGCGCGCAAGCTCGGCATGGACGTGGCGGCCTTCCTGATGATGGCGCACATGATCGGGCCGGCAGACCTCGCAAAGCAGGCGCTGCTGATGCAGTCCTACGGGGCGCATTGCGTCTACATCACCGACTCGGCGGGGCGATTGACCACCAACGACGTCCGCGAGCGGGTGCGGGCCTACCGGGACGTGCTCGATCCGATGACTCAGGTCGGGATCCACTGCCACGAGAACCTCTCGCTCGGCGTGGCGAATTCCGTCGCGGCGATCGAGGAAGGCGCATACCGCATCGACGCGTCCCTCGCCGGGCACGGCGCCGCGGCGGGCAACACCCCGCTCGAGGCGTTCGTCGCCGTCGCCAACCTCCTGGGCTGGGACACCGGCTGCGATCTCTTCGCGCTCGAGGACGCGGCCGACGACCTCGTCCGCCCACTGCAGGACCGTCCCGTGCGGGTCGACCGGCAGACCCTCACCATCGGCTATGCCGGCGTCTACGGCAGCTTCCTGCGCCATGCCGAGAACGCCGCCCGGGACTATGGCGTCGACGCCCGCGAGATCCTGATCGAGGCGGGGCGGCGCAAGCTCGTCGGCGGCCAGGAAGACATGCTCACCGACATCGCCCTCAATCTCCGCGCGGCGGCGTCGTAGGGCGGCACGAACCGCCTTCGCCGCGGGCGGCCTCCCCGCCCCTCCCCCATCCGAAGCAACCCATGTCTGGAGACGACGATCATGACACGCGGCTACGACCCGGGGCCCCGGATCGCCCATGCCGGAGGCATCAACATCGGCACCCCGGACCTCGAGCGCTCGCTCTGGTTCTTCCGCGACCTGTTCGGCATGGAGGTGACCGCCGAGGATGACGGCGTCGCCTATCTCAGGGGCTACCAGGAGTGGGACCACCACTGCCTCGTGCTGACCCAGCAGGACGAGGCGATCATCAATGCCTACAGCTTCCGCGTCGCACGGCCCCAGGACGTCGAGCTGTTCCATGAGCAGCTCACCGCCGAGGGCCTCGACGTCCGGGTGCTGCCCGCGGGGAGCGAGACGGGCCGCGGCGAAGCGATCCGCTTCCTCATCCCCGGTGGCGGCCACCCCATCGAGCTGTTCCACGACATGGCAAGGCCGCAGCCGCCCGCGGGCCTGCGCTCGCGCCTGCCGGGCAACAGCTCGCGCCGGCGCGGACTCGGCGTGCGGCGGCTCGACCATCTCAACGTCATGACCAGCCCCGCCACGATCAATCAGGCGGAGGCCTGGCTGCGCGAGAGCCTCGGGTTCAGGCGTCGCGAATTCCTGACGCTGCCGCAGGCGCCGGGCCTGATCCTGGCCTCGTGGCTGTCGGTCAACTCGAAGCTGCACGACATCGCGATCGGCGCCGCGCCGAACGGGCAGGATGCGCAATTCCACCACGTCGCCTTCGCGATCGAGAACTTCCACGACATGCTGACGGCGGCCGACCAGCTCAAGGACCTCGACATCCAGATCGATGCCGGGCCGGGCAAGCACGGCATCGGCCAGGCCATGTATCTCTACCTTCGCGATCCCGGCTCCGGACACCGGATCGAGCTCTATTCGGGCGGCCGGGAGTTCTTCGAGCCCGACTGGGAGCCCATCGAGTGGAAGGCCGACAACCCGATCGGCCTGACCTGGTACGGGGACCTGCCCTCGGTCGACCCGCAGACCAGCTCCTATGTCACGACGACGCCCTCCGCGGGGCTCGACCTGCCGCACCGGCGCACGTGACGGGCGGGCAAGCGGACATGACGACGCCCAACAGCGACGACGCGACGCGCAAGACCGCCGAGATCGACGGAATTCCCTTCGCCTATCACGAGGCCGGCGAGGGTGAGCCCCTGATCCTGCTCCACGGTTCCGGGCCGGGGGTCAGCGCATGGTCGAATTTCCAGCACAACCTGCCGGTGTTCGCCCGGAGCTTCCGGACCATCATGCCGGACATGCCAGGCTTCGGCGCGACGGGCCTGCCGGAGCTGAACGAATATTATCCCACCCTGGCGGCGCGCTGGATCGCGCGCCTGATGGACCACCTCGGCATCGGCTCGGCGTGCTTCACCGGCAATTCCATGGGCGGGGCGGTGACCGCCGAGCTCGCGGCCCTGCATCCGGACCGCGTGCGCCGGATGTGCCTGATCGGCTCCGGCGGGTTGTCGGTCGGCATCTTCGGGACCGACCCCAGCGAGGGGTTCCTCAGGCTGTTCGAGTTCCTCGACGATCCGACCCGCGATCGCATGATCGCCTGGGTGAAGACGATGGTCTACGACCACCGGACAATCACCAACGAGCTGATCGACGAGCGCATGCGGAATGCCTCGGCCGAAGGCGTGATCCCGCGGCTGAAGCGCATCTTCGGCTCGATGTTCGACCCGAAGATGCGGGCCGGCAGCCCGCCGCTATGGACCAGGGCGGCGACGATCGCCACGCCGACCCTGCTGCTCTGGGGCCGCGACGACCGGACGCTGCCCTACGACCAGGCCCATTTCGCCAACCGGTGGCTGCCCGAGGTCGAGCTGCACACGTTCTCGCGCTGCGGGCACTGGGTGCAGATCGAGCGAAAGACGGAGTTCGAACGGATCACGACGGAGTTCCACACGCGCGGGAAGTAAGCGCGGCACCCGTCAAGTCCGACGCCAAGAAGACTCGCCACGGCCACGACGATCGATCGCAGCCGGCATGGAGGAGCGCGTGCCCGACATCGGCTCGGCCCGCGAACGCCATCAGCACATCTCGAGCAACCGGAAGCGTCCCGGGACGCACCGCAGATAGAGGGGAGGAATAGACATGAGAACGGATGCCGTGATCGGGTTGGATCCGAAGATCAAGTTTCGATTGTACCGCTTTTCGGTGTGGTCCGGCCTGATCGTGGTGCTCGGGAGCCTGCTGGCGTTCAGCATCATCGCGCCGCTGATGCCGCCGCCGCCGCCGAGCTTCGGCGCCAAGGAGATCGCCGCGTTCATGGTCGAGAACCGCAGCAGGATCCTGTGGGCCACCGTGGCAACCGGCTATTTCGCGCCGTTCTTCTACTTCTTCGCCGTCATCACCAGCCAGCAGATGAGCCGGATCGAGGGCGGCTGGGGCATCCTGTCCTACCTGCAGCTGACCACCGCCGTGGTTGCCCCGACAGGGTGGATCTACCCGATGGCCATGCTCGCCACGGCGGCCTATCGCCCCGACCGCGATCCCGCGCTCGTGCTGCTGATGAGCGACTTCTACTGGCTGACCTATGTCGGCGTCGCTTTCATCTTCTCGATCAACATCGCGGTGATCGGTCTTTCCGCGCTCTGGGACCGCCGGGCCAATCCGGTTTTTCCGAAATGGTTCGGTTATGCAAACCTCGTCTTTGCGGTGATCTTCGCCCCCGGCTGTCTCGTCTATCCCTATACGGAGGGACCATTCGCCTGGAACGGCCTCTTCACCTTCGGCATACCGTCGATCGCGTTCCTGTTCTGGAAGGCCATGATGATCGTCTACCTCCTGCGCGCCGTCAGATCGGAGGAGAAGGAAGAAGCCGAAGCCCTGCGCGTGGCTGCCTAGAAAAGCCGTCGCTCTTCAGCACCAGAAGCAAGAAACGGCAACGCGTGATTTCCAGTATAGGGGGATTAGAATGACCTTCCGCGACTTGGCAGGGCGCTACAGGGATGGCACGACCGGCGGCCTTCCCGGGCACGCCTTCGATCGACATGAGGATGCTCATCGCCTTCGGCGCCGCGCCGGCCTGCCTACCGGGCTCGTGCTGGGCGCGCTCGTCCTGGGCGCCTGGCCGGCCAAGGCAACCGAGCCGTCGCAACCGTCGCCGTCCCTGGAGGGGCCGGGCGCCGCCGACGCGACGGTGAAGAAGCCGGCGCACGCCAAGAAGCGCGTGCATCCGTCGAAGCCGGCGGAGTCGGCTGCGGCACCGCCGCCGCTGGACTCGGCCGCGCGCGCCCGGGCCCTCGACGAGGTCTATGGATACAAGGGATGGAATATTCCGTTTCCGTCCTACGGCGACAGCCTGACGCAGGATGACGGCAACTGGCGGAGCGTGCTGGCGTCCTACGGCTTCGGCTTCACGGCGCAATTCATTCCGATCGCCCAGGGCAATATTCTCGACACGCCCCGTCGCGTGCCGTCCAGCGCGCCGCCGTGCCAGCCCTCGAACATCGACTATAACTGCGCGGGCGGGCGGTCATATTTCGGGCAGCGCCCCGACATCTACGACTCCAACCTGGCCTACCTCACCTACGACACGAGCCGTTGGGGCATTCCCGACGGCCAGATCGCCGCCGGCGCCCATTGGGGGCTCACCACGGACCAGGCCTACAGCCCGAACACGTTCCGGGGCTTCCTGCTGTCCTGGTATCAGACGTTGTTCGACAAGAGGGTCGAGATCAAGGTCGGATACTTTCCGTCCCTGACGGAATTCATGGGAACCTTCGTCGGCGGCATCGTCACCAATCCGTTCGGCCCGGGCGGCTTCCTGCCCCTGGTGATGGGCATGTCGCCCAACAATATCGGCACGCCGAACTTCCGCGCGACCTGGCACATCACCGACGCGATCTATGCGCAGACCGGGATTCAACGAAGCCTGCCGGTCAACGGCCCGACTGGAAACCCGATCTACGACGAAGTGGACGCCAACCCGTCGGGCTTCGATTTCGGCTCGCCGGTCCGGGGAACGCGCGTGCTGTACACGAACGAGCTCGGCTACAGGACGCAGGCGGCCCCGGAGCGACCGGGAACATGGCTGCGCGCGGGCCTCTTGTACAATTCCTCGACGTTCAAGGATTACAGCCGGCTCCTGGCCAATCCCGCGGCGACGAAGGACGGCGCTCTCGGGTTCTACGTGCTCGGAGACTACCAGGTCTGGCAGCAGGCGCCGTCTTCGCCGCTCACCGCCTATCGCGGGCTCTATCTCGGCGCCACCTTCATGCGCGGCTCGGCGGCCATAGCGGCCTTCAACGAGTACTACGAAGCCCGCGCCTACTGGCTCGGGCCGTTCGACAGTCGGCCCCAGGACATGGTTTCTCTGATCTACAACCACAATGTGGTGAGCAAATACGTCCAGGACCTGACCAATCAATATTCCCAGTACACGAACCTGTTCGCCAACGAGTATGCCAACAGCGTCACGGCGTCCTATATGTTTCATGTCAGGCCGGGACTCTATACGACGATAGGACTCGGATACACGGATCATCCCAGCATTCAATATTTCAAGGGCGAAGGCAGCTCGTTGAATCTCCTGTTCAGCATGTACATCACGCTGTAGAGGCGCCGGGCCTTGATCGACCCGTGCCTCCTGCCGCGGCTGCGCCGGGATCCGGTTCCGGTGGGCGCGACGACGATGTGCCCGCCGTCGCGCGAAAAGCGAACAACCACCCCGCCGGACCGGTTCGGCGCGGTCCTTCTGCGTGTGAGGCGGTGATGCCGACTCTGCCCCAGAGAAAGCGCGACCAGCGGCACATGCACCTGCTGCATGCCGCCCGGCGCTGCTTCGAGGCGCAAGGCTACCACCCGACCACGATGGAGGACATCATCCGCGCCTCCGGCTTCTCGGCGGGCGCGGTCTATCGCTATTTCAAGAGCAAGGACGACCTCATCCTTGCCGCCGCCGAGGCTTCCATGGCGGAGCTTGCCGAGGCGTTCGCGCCTCTGCTTCGACGCGAGCCCATTCCGGCCCCGAAGGACTTCGTCCGGCTGCTCACGCATGCGATCGACACGGTCTCGCGCAGGGGCGACGTCGATCTGAGACGGATGGCCCTGCTGGGATGGGCGGAAGCCCAGCGCAACGAGCAGATCCGCGCGAAGCTGCGCGCGCATCACGATCGCCTCCTGCTCGACCTCGCACGCGTGGCGGAGCGGTGGGAGGAGAGCGGCGCGGCGGTCCGATCGGACAGGACCGCCGTGGCCAGGACATTGCTCGCGCTGGTTCTCGGCCTTGTCGTCCAGGGCGCTCTCGTCGAAGCAGGCCATGTCGAGGCGTTCGACGAGACCGTCCATCTCTTCCTTTGAAATGTCCCCTCGCGTCCGATCGCCGTGGATGCCGGCGGGAGGGCACGGCATGGACCTGCTCCGCCGGATCCGGCGACGACGGCCCGGAGCCCCTCACGCCGATGCGGAGCCCGAGCCGCCCTGCAGAACGGCGAGGAAAGCCCCAACCAGATATTGACACGAATCATCGATAGGCTACTAGATGCAGGCGTCACGGTTCTTCCGGGGTCGCCCTTTGGCCCCGGAGGCTAAGAGGGAAGCCGGTGTGATGCCGGCGCTGCCCCCGCAACTGTAAGCAGTGAGCCCGCGTCGAACATCGCCACTGGTGCCTCCCGGCACCGGGAAGGCCGACGGGGGTGACGACCTGCGAGCCAGGAGACCTGCCGCGACGGACTGAACGTCAACGGGCGGGGTGTCCCGGTGGTGCGTCTCGTCGATCGGCATTCCGCCGTCGGCCCGCGCCTCCATGTCTCTCCCCGTCGGACCGCATGGGGACAAGATGCCGGCGACCGCGCTTCATACCACTGGGACTCATCAGGCTCCGATCCTCGTCGAGCGCGAGGAGCGCGCAACGGCCGAGCCCGGCTATCGCGTGATTCGCCGCAACGGGACGGTGACGCCGTTCGATGCGGGCAAGATCACGGTCGCGCTGACCAAGGCGTTCCTGGCGGTCGAAGGCGCCGGGGCGGCCGGCTCGCCCCGCGTGCACGACGTCGTTCAGGACCTGACGGACCAGGTCGTCGCGAACCTGACGCGCCGCGTCGGCGAAGCGCGCACGTTCCATATCGAGGACGTGCAGGATCAGGTCGAGCTGGCGCTCATGCGCGGCGAGCATCACAAGGTGGCGCGCGCCTATGTGCTCTATCGGGAGGAGCGGGCCCGCCGGCGGGCGGCTGCGAAAGCTGCGGATGCACGCCCGGCGGTCCCGGCGCTCCGCGTCAAGGCCGAGGACGGCAGCCTCGCGCCACTCGACGAGATCCGCTTCGCCACCATCGTCGAGGAAGCCTGCGCAGGGCTGGACGATGTCGCGGCGGCGCCGGTCATCGGCGAGGCCCGGCGCAATCTCTACGACGGCATCACGCTGGACGAATTGTCGCTGGCGCCGATCCTGGCGGCCCGCACCCTCGTCGAGCAGGAGCCCAACTATGCCTTCGTCTCGGCGCGCCTGCTGCTCGACAGGCTGCGGCGGGAGGCGCTGTCCTTCGTGTCCGGCGCGCCGGAACAGGCGACGCACGCTGAGATGAGCACGCGCTACGCCTCGTATTTTCCGGCCTTCGTGCGCACCGGCATCGAGGCCGAGCTGATCGATCCGGAGCTCGGTCGCTTCGACCTCGCCAGGCTGGGCGCCGCCCTGAAGCCCGAACGCGACCTGCAATTCCAGTTCCTCGGGCTGCAGACGCTCTACGATCGCTACTTCCTGCACGCCAGGGGCAAGCGCTTCGAGCTGCCGCAGGCCTTCTTCATGCGCGTCGCCATGGGCCTCGCCGTGCGCGAGATCGACCGCGAGGAGCGGGCGATCGCATTCTACCACCTCCTGTCGTCCTTCGACTTCATGGCGTCGACGCCGACGCTGTTCAACGCGGGCACGCTGCGCCCGCAACTGTCCTCCTGCTTCCTCACCACGGTCGCCGACGACCTCGACGCCATCTTCAAGGGCATCAAGGATAATGCTTTGCTGGCAAAGTATTCCGGCGGCCTCGGCAATGACTGGACCCCGGTCCGCGGCCTCGGCGCGCATATCAAGGGCACCAACGGCGAGAGCCAGGGCATCGTGCCGTTCCTGAAGGTCGCCAACGACACCGCCATCGCGGTCAACCAGGGCGGCAAGCGCAAGGGGGCGGTCTGCGCCTATCTGGAGACCTGGCACGTCGATATCGAGGAGTTCCTCGACCTCAGGAAGAACACCGGCGACGACCGTCGCCGCACCCACGACATGAACACCGCCAACTGGGTGCCGGACCTGTTCCTGGAGCGCGTCGAGGCGGACGGCGAATGGACGCTGTTCTCGCCGGACGAGGTGCCCGACCTGCACGAGCTCACGGGAAGCGCGTTCCGCAAGGCCTACGAAGCCCATGAGGCCCGGGCGGCGGCCGGCGGCATCAAGGTCCATCGCAAGGTCCGGGCGCTCGATCTCTGGCGGCGCATGCTGACCATGCTGTTCGAGACCGGGCACCCCTGGATCACCTTCAAGGATCCCTGCAACATCCGCTCGCCGCAGCAGCATATCGGCGTGGTGCGTTCCTCGAACCTGTGCACCGAGATCACCTTGAACACCTCGAAGGACGAGGTCGCCGTCTGCAATCTCGGCTCGGTCAATCTCGCCAACCACGTGACGGAGGCGGGCCTCGACCTCGGCCGGCTGGCCGCGACGGTCGGCACGGCGATGCGCATGCTCGACAACGTCATCGACATCAATTTCTACACGATCCCCGAAGCGCGGCGCTCCAACCTGCGGCACCGGCCGGTCGGCCTCGGCGTGATGGGCTTCCAGGACGCGCTGCAGACGCTGCGCATCCCCTATGCGTCGGATGCGGCGGTGTCGTTCGCCGACGAGAGCATGGAGGCGGTGAGCTACCATGCGATATCGGCCTCGGCCGACCTGGCGGCCGAGCGCGGGCGCTACCCGAGCTTCGAAGGCTCGCTGTGGTCGAAGGGCATCCTGCCGATCGATTCCATCCGTCTGCTGCAGGACGAGCGGCCGGGCGTCGACATGGATCGATCGTCCCGGCTCGACTGGGCGGCGCTGCGCGAGCGGGTCAGGACGACCGGCATGCGCAACTCGAACACGATGGCGATCGCGCCGACCGCGACGATCTCCAACATCTGCGGCGTGGCGCAGTCGATCGAGCCCGCCTACCAGAACCTGTTCGTCAAATCGAACATGTCGGGCGACTTCACCGTGCTGAACCCCCAGCTCGTCCACGATCTCAAGGCCCGCGGCCTGTGGGACGAGGTGATGGTGTCCGATCTCAAATATTTCGACGGGTCCGTCGGCCAGATCGACCGGGTGCCGCACGACCTCAAGGCACTGTATGCGACGGCCTTCGAGATCGAGTCCGCCTGGCTGATCGAGGCCGCGTCCCGGCGCCAGAAATGGATCGACCAGGCCCAGTCGCTGAACCTCTACATCGCCAATACCAGCGGCAGGAAGCTCGACGAGCTCTACAGGCTCGCCTGGCGCAAGGGGCTCAAGACGACCTACTATCTGAGGTCCCGGTCGGCCACCCATGTGGAGAAGTCGACCCTGAAGGGCACGGACGGCAAGCTCAACGCCGTGCTGGCCACCCTCGCCGCCGCGCCTGCCGCGGCCGAGGCGATCGCCGCGCAGGCCGACGGCCCGTGGGGCAAGGCCTGCGCCATCGACGATCCCGATTGCGAAGCCTGCCAGTGAGCGGAGACGGGAAGACAGACATGCTCGACTGGTCCGAACCCAAGGCCGATCCGGCGGCCGCAACGACGGCCCCGCTTCTCTCCCCGACGGCGGCCGATGCCACCGGCCTCGGCGAGATCGACCGCGGCGGCGGACGGGTGCAGGTGGACGACAAGCGGATGATCAACGCCCGCGCCGACGTCAACCAGCTCCTGCCGCTCAAATATCGCTGGGCCTGGGAGAAATATCTCGCCGGCTGCAACAATCACTGGATGCCGACCGAGGTCTCCATGCAGGCCGACATCGCGCTGTGGAAGTCGCGCGAGGGTCTCACCGAGGACGAGCGGCGCATGATCAAGCGCAATCTCGGCTTCTTCGCCGCCTCCGAGAGCCTCGTCGCCAACAACATCGTGCTGGCGATCTACCGCCACCTCACCAACCCCGAATGCCGGCAATACCTCCTGCGGCAGGCCTTCGAGGAGGCGGTGCACACCCATACCTTCCAGTACATCGTCGAGAGCCTCGGCCTCGACGAGGGCGAATTGTTCAACATGTACCGCGAGGTGCCCTCGATCACCGACAAGGCGGCCTGGGCGCTGAAGCACACGCGCAATCTCGACGACGCCGATTTCAGGACCGGCACGCCCGCGGCCGACCGGGATTTCCTGCGCGACCTCGTCGCCTTCTACGTCGTGTTCGAGGGCATGTGGTTCTACACCGGCTTCGCGCAGATCCTGTCGCTCGGCCGGCGCAACAAGATGGTCGGCATCGCCGAGCAGTACCAGTACATCCTGCGTGACGAGAGCCTGCATCTCAACTTCGGCATCGACGTGATCAACCAGATCAGAAACGAGAACCCGGGCCTGTGGACCAGGGCGTTCCAGGATGAGGTCAGGGCGATGATCGCCGAGGCGGCGCAGCTCGAGGCCGCCTATGGGCGGGACACGATGCCGCGCGGCTTCCTCGGGCTGAACGCGGCGCTGTGCGAGCAATACATGCATTTCATCGCCAACCGCCGCTGCGCCCAGCTCGGGCTCGCGCCCGTCTTCGCCGAGGCGGAGAATCCGTTCCCGTGGATGAGCGAGGCGATGGACCTGAAGAAGGAGAAGAACTTCTTCGAGACCCGCGTCATCGAATACCAGAACGGCGGATCGCTGGCATGGGACTGACGCCCGCCCCGCGAACCGGGTGCCATTCGCCCGCCGGCCGGCCGAAATCTGCCTCGTCTCGCAGCGAGGCCGCCGGCCGACGCCAGCGGCCTCGACGCGCTCTCAGGCGGCTCGCGCCCGCAGCCGGAGCTCTCGGGCAGCGGCGACCATGTTCACCAGCGCGGGACGGACTTCCTCCCACTTCCGGGTCTTAAGGCCACAGTCGGGATTGACCCAGAGCTGGTCGCCGCCGATCCGCTCGCTGGCCAGCAGCAGCAGCTCCGCCATCTCGCCGACCTCCGGCACCCGCGGCGAGTGGATGTCGTAGACGCCCGGGCCGATCTCGTTGGGATATTTGAAGCTCCTGAAGGCGTCGAGCAGCTCCATGCGCGAGCGCGAGGTCTCGATCGAGATGACGTCGGCGTCCATGGCCGCGATCGCGTCGATGATCTGGTTGAACTCCGAGTAGCACATGTGCGTGTGGATCTGCGTCTCGTCGGCGACGCCGCTGGAGCAGATGCGGAAGCACTCCACCGCCCAGTCGAGATAGGTCTTCCAGTCCGCCCTGCGCAGCGGCAGCCCCTCGCGCAGGGCAGCCTCGTCGATCTGGATCATCCCCGCCCCGGCCTTTTCCAGGTCGGTCACCTCGTCGCGGATGGCGAGGGCGATCTGGCGGCAGACCTCGCCGCGCGGGAGGTCGTCGCGCACGAAGGACCAGTTGAGGATGGTGACGGGGCCCGTCAGCATGCCCTTCACCGGCCTGGTCGTCACCGACTGGGCGTAGTGCCACCAGGCGACGGTCATCGGATTGGGGCGCGAGACGTCGCCGAAGATGATCGGCGGGCGCACATAGCGCGAGCCGTAGCTCTGCACCCAGGCATGCTGCGTGAAGGCGAAGCCCGCGAGCTGCTCGCCGAAATACTGCACCATGTCGTTGCGCTCGAACTCGCCGTGGACCAGCACGTCGAGGCCGATCTCCTCCTGCCAGCGGATCGTGGCCGCCGTCTCCTGCTTCAGGAAGGCGTCGTAGTCCGCGTAGCTGAGCTCGCCCCTGGCATGGCGCGAGCGCGCCTTGCGCACCTCGGCCGTCTGCGGGAAGGAGCCGATGGTGGTGGTCGGGAAGGCGGGCAGGCGCAGCTTCGCGGCCTGGAGCTTGCGCCTTCCGGCGAACGGGCTCTGCCGTGTCTTCATGCCGGCGTCGATCCCGGCCATCCGCCCCTGGACGAGCGGGTCATGGACGCGGAGCGAAGCGGCGCGGGACGCCAGCGCCTTCGCCGAGGCATCGAGCTTCGCCCGCGCGGCTTGCCGGCCGCCGGCCAGCGCCGCGGCGATCGTGGTGAGCTCGTCCATCTTCTGGACGGAGAAGGCGAGCCAGGACCTGAGGTCGGGCTCCAGCGCGGTTTCCAGCTCGACGTCGATCGGCACGTGGAGCAGCGAGCAGGACGCCGCGATCTCGATCCCGGCCGCGCCGCGCCGGGCCATGACGGGCTCGACCCGATCGAGAATGGCGTCGAGGTTGGACCGCCAGATGTTGCGCCCGTCGACCACGCCGAGCGACAGGACGAGGTCCGGCCGTGCCCCGTCGAGGATCGCCGCAAGCTCTCCGGGCGCGCGCACCAGATCGACGTGCAGCCCCTGGACCGGCAGGGCCAGCGCCGTGCCGAGATTGGCGCCGAGCCCGTCGAAATAGGCATTGAGCAGGATGTTCAGGCCGGGGGCGGCCGCAGCGAGGCGGCCATACGCGACCCTGAACGCCTCCCGTTCCTCCGGGGCCAGGTCGAGCGCCAGCACCGGCTCGTCGATCTGCACCCAGTCGGCGCCGGCAGCCGCCAGCCTGCCCAGGATGTCCTCATAGACCGGCAGCAGCTTTGCCAGCAACGTCACCGGATCGAAGCCGGGCTCGGATGATTTGCCCAGCTTGAGGAAGGTGAGCGGGCCGACGAGCACCGGCCGTGTGTGGACGCCCAGGGCCTTGGCCTCGAGAAACTCCTCCACCGGCTTGGTGGAGGTGAGGGAGAAGGCCTGCCCGGCCGAAAGCTCCGGCACCATATAGTGATAGTTGGTGTCGAACCACTTGGTCATCTCCAGCGCGGTGACGCCGTGATGCTCGTGGCCGTGATGGGTGTGGCCGCAATCGGCCGCCACGTCGCCCTGGCTGCCGCGCGCCATGGCGAAATAGATGTCGAGCGGCACGGCGCCGCCGCTCCAGCCATAGCGCGGCGGGATGGCGCCGACCATGACCGCGGTGTCGAGCACCTGGTCGTAGAACGAGAAGTCGTTGGACGGGATCGCCGTGATGCCGCGATCGCGCTGCTCGATCCAGTTGGCCGCCCGCAGCGCCCTGGCCGTGTCGAGCAGCTCCGCGGCCGGGCTCTTTCCCGACCAATAGGATTCGAGGGCGAATTTCAGCTCGCGACGGCGGCCGATCCTCGACACGCCGAGCGTGGCGATGGAGATTTCCGAAGGCATATGACACCCCGATATGACTGCGACGGGGCTTTTTGCGGACGCGAAGCGAGCCGCGTCCCGGAGGAGGCGACCTGCCGGCGACCCACCAGGACACCCCGCCTGTGGACGTTATCTGTCACGGCAGGTCTCCTGGCTCGCGGGTCGTCGCCTCCGTTCGTCTTCCCAAGGCTCGTCGCCTCAGTGACATCCGTGAACGTCGGCTCGCCGCTTACAGTTGCGGGGGCAGCGCCGGCATCGCACCGGCTTCCCTCTTAGCCCCTGGCAACCGCGAACGGCCCAGGGGAACCATGACGGCTGCCATCATCACCAGGGCATCGTCGCTGTCAAGCGTCATATAAAGAAATATTTATGTCTTTCTATGTCAGATCCGGAACGACGGCGGGCCGGCTTCGGACGCGCGGCGCCGGAGGGGCCGCCTCGCCGATGGCCGGCCATCAACCGGCTTCGCGAAGGACCAAGCTGCAAGATCAGAACCGGCCGCCTCAATTGTGACCAGGCATCATCGACCAAGCATCGAAGTTCTTCTGGATTAGAATAAGTTTAAAAAGCACAACTTGGAGCCTTTTGACCAGTATTCACTTGGATTCAAGGGACTTGACGGCACAGATCATGATTGAAGCTGCCATGGTTTGGCGATAGAGCGTTGCCCGACACATCAGACCGAAGGGCTTCAGACCATGAGGCGCGCTTTCAGATTGTTCTCCCTCGCTGGTCTATTCGCCACCGTCGTCGGGAGCACGGCTCTTGCTCAGGATGCCGGCAGGCAATCCGTCGTCGACGACCGCGGCATCGCCGTCGAGGTTCCCGCCCATCCGCAGCGGATCGCCGCGATCTCCTATCTGGCGACCGATGTGGCGTTCGCTCTCGGCATCAAGCCCGTCGCGACGACCTACATGATGGCCGGGCGCGATCCGGACTTTCTGCTCGGGCTGACCAAGGACATCAAGCAGATCGGACAGCGCGCCAAACCCAATCTCGAGCTCCTGTCGGACGCCAAGCCCGACCTCATCGTCGCGATCCGGCGCTATACCGTCGGCAATGCCGAGCAGCTCCAGAAAATCGCGCCCTATCTCGCCTACAACATGGAGCTCCTGAGCGAGAGCTACGAGGAAGTGGCGGAGCTTGCGAAGATCCTCGGCAAGCCGGAGCGCGGCGAGCAGCTCAACGCGGACTTCAAGCAGCATCTGAGGGACTTCAGCGCCAAAGCGCCGAAGGACGTGCATCCGCGCTTCGTCATCATGTGGGGCGGCGACACGCCGTTCGCCTTCCACACCGAGAACACCGCGGCATCGATCGTCGCGGCCCTCGGCGGCGACAACATCGCCGGCCCCATGCCGCAGGGCGGTCGGTTCGGCATCGATCTCAGCCTTGAGACCCTGCTGGAGAAGGACCCGCAGGTCATCTTCGTGATGGACGGCGGCCCGGACCGCCCGCACGAGAACAACCCGATCTGGCAGCAGCTCTCCGCGGTGAGGGACGGCCGCGTGCACTATGTCGGCGACCAATGGGCGGAGACCAACGGCCCGATCGCGCGCGAGATCGTGCTGCGCGAGGCGGCCCATTATCTCTATCCCGACACCTTCCCGGCCGTCGACGTCCGGGCCGAGGCGGCCAGGCTCGTTCCGGCAGACCTGCGGAAGTGAGGGCGGTCCGGTCGGCAGCGCCGCGAGGCAGCGCCGCACGATCCCTGACGATGACGATGGGCGTCGTCATCGCCGCCGTCTTCGTCATCGCCGGCGGCCTGCTCGTCGGGGCAAGGCCTCTTGCGCCGCAAGCGCTCGTGTCAGCCTTGCTGTGGCCCGACGGGAAGATCGACTCGATCCTGGTGTGGACGCTGCGGCTGCCGCGCAGCCTGGCCGCCTTCATCGGCGGCGCCGGCCTCGGCGTCTCCGGATATCTGCTGCAGACCCTGACCCGCAACCCTCTCGCCGGACCGGGGCTGACCGGCGTGATGTCCGGCGCCGTCGCGCCGATCGTCTTCTGCTTCGTGTTCCTGCCCTGGCTCTCCTCGGTCTTCTACCCGCTCGTCGGCATGGCGGGCGGGCTGGGCGCGGCGCTGGCGACCTTCTGGATCGCGCGCGGGGCACGGGGACGCCCGCTGCATCTGGCCCTCGGGGGCATCGGCGTCTCGCTCTTCCTCGGGGCGATCACCACCTACCTCCTCATCCTCAGCGGGCAACTGGCGCCGTCGCTGCTGTTCTGGCTGGCCGGCGGGTTCCAGGGCCGTACATGGACCCAGCTCGCCTCTATGGCTCCCTGGGTCATCCTCGCCACCGCCGGCGCCCTGGCGTCGCATCGCGCCCTCGGCCTGCTCGCGCTCAGCGAGGAGGCGGCGGCCGGCATGGGCTTGCAGCTCGCCGTCTGGAAGCCGTTTCTGCTGCTGCTCGCCATCCTCCCGGTCGCCGGCATCGTGCCCGTCGCAGGGCCCGTGGCCTTCGTCGGCCTGGCAACGCCGCATATCGCGCGGCTTCTCAATCCCCACAGCCCCGGATGGACCGTCGCGCTGACCGCCTCTCTCGGCGGACTGATGGTTGCCGCCGCCGACATCGTGGCGCGGTCGATCGCCCTCCCCAGAGAGCTTCCCGTCGGGATCATCACCGCCCTGATCGGCGGCCCGGTCTTCATATACCTCGCGCAGCGCCGCAGCTTCGCGCTCGGGGGCCCCTGATGGACGCCCTGGTGAACAGGGGGAAATCCACCCCCGCCTGGCTCGTGCCGGCCTCGGCCGCCCTGGCGTTGCTGTCGATCGTCCTGGCCGTCTTCATCGGCGTCGTCGACATCGCGCCCGCCGACGTCGTTGCCGCCCTCGAAGGCCACGGCTCCGGCGAGGCCCGGTCGATCATCATGGATATCCGGCTGCCCCGCATCGTGACGGGCATGCTGGCCGGCATCCACTTTGCCGTGGCCGGCCTCATGCTGCGGACGATCACCCGCAATCCGCTGGCGGACCCGTCGATCATGGGCGTCTCCCAGGGCGCCACGCTCGCGGTGGCGGTCTTCCTGCTGTTCTCGGTCTACATCCACGATCCCGGCTCGAACACGCTGGCCGAGCTGCCGCTCGCATGGATGCCGGCCGTCGGCACGCTGGGCGGCCTGATCGCCGGCGGCATCATCTATGCGCTGGCGTTCCGCCGGGATCTCGGACCGCTTCGCATCACCATCTGCGGCATCGCGGTCGGCGCGGTGCTGCATGCGGTGGCGATCGGACTGATCGCCGGATGGGGATCGGCCCGGATCGAAATCCTGCTCGAATGGCTGTCGGGCTCGCTCTATGCCCGCAGCTGGAAGCACGTGCTCTTCCTCTTGCCGTTCACCGTCGCCGGCCTGGCACTGCTGCGCCGGCCCCTCGACCTCCTGCGCTTCGAGGCGCCGGTCGCGCGCTCGTTCGGGCTTGCCTACCGGCGCCAGTTCTCGCTCGCGCTGGCCCTGTCCTGCTGCCTGGCGGCGAGCGCCGTCGGCGTGGCCGGGCCGATCGTCTTCGTCGGGCTGATCGTGCCCCATCTCGCCCGCTTCCTGGCGGGACGGCGCTTCGCGATGGTGCTGCCTCTCACGATCGCCCTCGGTGTCGTCGTCGTCACCCTCGGCGATCTCGTCGGCCGGCTGGTCGGACGGGCCGAAGAGATCCCGATCGGCGTCGTCACCGCGGTCTGCGGCGTCCCCGTGCTCGTCGCCCTTCTCCGCCGGACCCCGTGAGGACGCAATGGCGCTCTCCTGCTCCCGATTGTCGGTCGCCTACGGACGCCGCAAGGCCCTGAGCGACTTCGACCTGTCCCTCGGGCGGGGCGAGATCCGCGCGCTGATCGGGCCGAACGGCTCGGGCAAGAGCACCGCCCTGCAGGCGCTGGCGGGGCTGATCAGGCCGAGCGCAGGACATGCGGAGATCGACGGCAGGCCGATCGGGTCGATGCCGCGCCGTGAGATCGCCAGACGTCTGGCGTTTCTCCCCCAGCAACCCTCCGCGCCCGACGAGATGCGCGTCGGGCAACTGGTTCGGCAGGGACGGTTCGCGCATGTCGGACTGTTCCGCAGCTATGCCGCGCACGACGAGGACGCCATCCGCTGGGCGCTGGACAGCACCGGACTGACCGACTTCGCCGACAGGAGCCTGCGGGAGCTGTCCGGCGGCGAGCGCCAGCGCGCCTGGATCTCGGCCGCCCTTGCCCAGGAGGCGCAGATCCTGCTCCTGGACGAGCCGACCTCCTATCTCGATATCGGCTACCAGATCGAAGTCCTCGACCTGATCCATCGTCTCAGCCGGGAGAAGGGCGTCACGATCGTGCTGGCGATCCACGACATCAACCAGGCGATGTCGATCTGCGACCGCATCTCCCTCCTCGAGAAGGGCGACCTCATCTTCGACGGCGAGCCGAAGGCCCTGGCCGAAAGCGGCCTGATCGAGAAGGTGTTCCGCGTGAAGGGGCGGTTCGTGCAGATCGCACCCCATGCGCCGCCGCATTTCGACGTCGAGCTGGCGCGATGGACGTCGCATCCGGCTTGACCGCGCGAATTTGGAAGCTCGCGCCGCAGAGCTGTCGACAGCATGGGCGCAGACACTCCCCGCAGAAGGAACGACGAATGTCCAACGACGACGAGATCATGGCCCTGCTGGCGCGCTGGGACCGTCAGCAGGAGGGCTATATCAGGCAGCGCGAGGAGCGCTTCGAGGTCATGTTCCAGGTTCTGGACTCGGCCCTCGGCGATGCGTTCACCGTGATCGACGCCGCCTGCGGGCCGGGATCGCTGAGCCGGCGCCTTCTCGACCGCTTTCCCTCGGCCAGGGTGATCGCCGTCGATGCCGATGTCATGCTGCTGGACATGGCGAGGGTTGCGCTGGCCGGGGACGGCGACAGGGCGCGCGTGGTCGAGGCCGACCTTTCCGACGCCTCGTGGGGCGAACGCGCGCTCGAGGCTGCCGCGGCCCTCGGCGCCGCCCGCCCGGCGGCGCTCGTCTCCACCACCGCGTTGCACTGGCTCTCTCCCGGCGCTCTGGCCGAGTTCTACGGCGTGGCGGGCGAGCTGCTCGCGCCCGGCGGCATCGTCATGAACGGCGACCATATGCGCTTCGACAGCCGCTGGCCCACGCT
This sequence comes from Labrys wisconsinensis, assembly GCF_030814995.1. GTDB lineage: Bacteria > Pseudomonadota > Alphaproteobacteria > Rhizobiales > Labraceae > Labrys > Labrys wisconsinensis. The sequence goes on from NZ_JAUSVX010000019.1 coordinate 92,129, forward strand.
CGCCAAGGTGGCGAAATCGACCCGGCAGCGGATCGAGCGCGAGGCCGTCGCGAAGGGCGAGGACGACTGGGACGCCTGGTGGGAGCGGGCCGAGAGGATTCCGCGCCTCGCCGGGCTCAAGGCGCGCCGCGATGCATTCTTCGCCGCCCGGCCGCCGAAGCGGCGCACGAGCGGCGACGACTGCTCCGTCGACTTTCACGTCGCCGCGCTGCGTCACGCCGGCTTTGCCGAGACGGGCACCGTCTGGCAGCAGCTCGACAATTACGTGGTGTTCGGGCGGCGGCCGGAATAGCGGCCGGCGCCCCCTCACGACGAGGAATAGGGCGCGAGCGAGCTCCGGTTCTCGTCGACCGCGAACAGCCTTGCCACCGACGGAAAGGCGCGCTGCGCGCACAGGGGGCGGTCGCAGATCTTGCATCCCATGCCGATGGGGGTCCGGGCATCGGCGTCGTCCAGCCGCAGCCCGGTCGAATAGACCAGCCTGCCGGCGTGCCTGAGATCGCAGCCGAGCCCGACCGCGAAGATCCTCGCCGGCGCGCCGTAGCCGCCCGTCGCGTGGCTGACCGTCCGGGCGACCCACAGATAGGTCCGGCCGTCCGGCATCTCGGCGAGCTGCGTCAGGATCCGGCCCGGCTGCGCAAAGGCCTCGTAGACGTTCCACAGGGGGCAGGTGCCGCCGCCGCGCGAGAAATGAAAATCCGTCGCCGACTGGCGCTTGGAAATATTGCCGGCGCGATCGACGCGGATGAAGAAGAAGGGGACGCCGCGCGCGCCAGGGCGCTGGAGGGTGCTGAGGCGGTGGCAGATCGTTTCAAAGCCCACGCCGAACCTCTGCCCGAGCAGGTCGATGTCGTAGCGCAGGTCTTCGGCGGCCTGAGCGAAGGCGGCATAGGGAAGGATCAAGGCGCCGGCAAAGTAGTTCGCGAGGCCGATCCGGGCGAGCGAGCGTGCCTCGCCGGTGCCGAAGGCGGTGCTGCCGATCTGCCGGTCGATGCGGTCGTGGAACTCCAGGAGCGCCAGCTGCGTGCCGAGCTGGAAGGCCTGCTGCCCCGGGCCGAGATCTCTCGGCAGGCGCAGGATCCTCGTCGCGGCGTCGAAGGAGCGCCGGAAGGTCGCCCTCGCCTGCGCATCCTCGCGCACCACGCGCACGCCGTGCCGGTCCCGCAGCCGATCCTCGATCGCGGCGGGGATCTCGTGCCCCAGCTCGGCGCGGACCTCCTCGGCCGCACGGTCCAGCGCGTCGATATAGTTATGCCGGGCGGAGAAGAAGTCCCGCACCTCCTCGAACGGCGCCACCAGCGGCTGCACCCCGGCGCGCCGGTCGTCCCCGAGGAGCGCGGCGAGCGCAGCCGCCTCCTCGAGCGAGCGCGTGAGCTTCCTGTGCAGCGCGACGATCGCGCGCCCGGCGGCGGGCATGGCGGTGGCGATCTCCTTCAGCTCCGCACCCGACAGCTCCTCGCCAGCGGCGGGATCGGCGAGGGCCTCGCGCACCTCTCCGACGAGGCGGGCTTCGTCCTCGTCGGAGAACAGCTGCACCTCGATGCCGAAGGCGGCGTTGAGCTTGAGGAGAACCGCCAGGGTCAGCGGGCGCTGGTTGTTCTCGATCTGGTTCAGATAGCTCAGGGAGATGCCGATCGCGTCGGCCAGCCCCTGCTGGGTGAGGCGGCGCTCTTCCCGCAGCCGCCTCAGCCGCACGCCCACGAACAGCTTCTTCAAGAAAGGCACCTCCCGTCACTTCGCAAACTTTGCAAATTCACGGAATTCGCTTCGCAACTTCCTGCATTTTCAACCGTTTACGCCCTCCATCATAAGCAGATATTGCAAATTGACCAGAGCGCCGGAGGCCCGCGCCTTGTGCATTTCCGTCAACGACGATGCCCGACACGCCCCAGTGATCTCGGAGATCGTCCGTCCCCGGCATGCCAGTCGCGACGGGGCTCCGGCGGCGCCGCGACGAGAGGCGCGCGCGGCCTCGGTCCGTAGCCGGTTCACGATGGTCGACGTCGACGCCGTGCCGAGGCGCATCCCCGCACCGCATCAAGCCAGGCCGAAGGAGCCCCAGCCGTGAAGTCGCATGCCGTTCGCGCCCACAGGTCCTCGGAGCATCTCACCCGCCAGGACCAGCTCGCCTGGAAGATCGCCTCCGTCGCCGCCGACGACGTCCCGCTCGAGCCGGACGTGGTCGAGATGATCGGCAACCGCATCATCGACAATGCGGCGGTCGCGGCCGCGTCGCTGGCACGTCGGCCGGTCGCGAGCGCCCGGGCGCAGGCACGGGCGCATGCCTTTCACCCCGGCGCGACCGTCTTCGGCCTTCCGCCGACGGAACGCGTCTCCCCCGAATGGGCGGCTTGGGCCAACGGTGTCGCCGTCCGGGAGCTCGACTTCCACGACACGTTCCTGGCGGCCGACTATTCGCACCCCGGCGACAATATCCCGCCGATCCTGGCCGTGGCGCAGCATTGCGGCCTGTCCGGCGCGGCGCTCGCCAGGGGGCTGGCGACGGGCTACGAGATCCAGGTCGATCTGGTGAAGGGCATCTGCCTGCACGAGCACAAGATCGACCACATCGCCCATCTCGGGCCGTCAGCCGCGGCCGGCATCGGCGCCGCGCTCGGCCTGCCCGTGGAGACGATCCATCAGGCCGTGCAGCAGGCGCTGCACGTGACCACGACCACGCGGCAGTCGCGCAAGGGCGAGATCTCCAGCTGGAAGGCCTATGCGCCGGCCTTCGCCGGCAAGATGGCCGTCGAGGCCGTGGACCGCGCCATGCGCGGCGAAGGCGCGCCCTCGCCGGCATGGGAGGGCGAGGACGGGTTCATCGCCTGGCTCCTGGGCGGTCCGCAGGCCGAATACGCCGTGCCGTTGCCGGAGAAGGGTGAGGCCAAGCGCGCGATCATGGACACCTACACCAAGGAGCACTCGGCCGAATACCAGAGCCAGGCCCTGATCGACCTCGCCCGCCGCATGGGACCGAGGATCGGCGATCTCTCCCGGGTGGAGAGCATCGTCATCCATACCAGCCATCACACCCATCACGTGATCGGCACCGGCGCCAACGACCCGCAGAAGATGGACCCGAGGGCGAGCCGCGAGACCCTCGACCATTCGATCATGTACATCTTCGCGGTCGCGCTCGAGGACGGCGGCTGGCACCACGAACGCTCCTATGCGCCCGAGCGCGCGAACCGGCCCGGGACCGTCGCGCTCTGGCGCAAGATCTCGACCCTCGAGGATCCGGCGTGGACGCGGCGCTATCACAGCCATGATCCCGGAGACAAGGCGTTCGGCGGCCGCGTCGTGGTGGCGCTGCAGGACGGAACCGTGATCGAGGACGAGATTGCCGTCGCCGACGCCCACCCGCTCGGGGCGCGGCCCTTCACCCGTCCGGACTACGTGAGGAAGTTCCGCACGCTGGCCGATGGCATCGTCGGACAAGACGAGCAGGACCGCTTCGTCGCCGCGGTCGAGCGCCTCCTGGACCTGAAGCCGGAAGACCTCGCCGGCCTGACCGTCACCGCCGATGCCGCCGGGCTCGGCGCCGCGGCGGCCTGCGGCATCTTCGACTGGAAGCGTGGGTAGAGCGCGATCGCTTCACGTTGAATCGATCACGCTCTCTATCTCTTTGTTTTCACGCATGGTCTTGGCGCGAACCGGGTGCCGGTTCACCGGGAAATGCTCTGGGGAGGACGCGATGACCGCAGCAAAGCCCAAGAAATCCGTGGCGCTGTCCGGCGTCGTCGCCGGCAACACGGCCCTGTGCACGGTGGGGCGCACCGGCAACGACCTGCACTATCGCGGCTATGACATTCTCGACATCGCCGCGACCTGCGAGTTCGAGGAGATCGCCCATCTCCTCGTGCACGGCACGCTGCCGACGCTGGCCGAGCTCGCCGCCTACAAGGCGAAGCTGAAGGCGCTGCGCGGGCTGCCGCAGGCGGTGAGGAACACGCTGGAGCTCCTGCCCGCCGCCACGCATCCGATGGACGTGATGCGCTCGGCCGTCTCGGCGCTCGGCTGCGTGCTGCCGGAAGCCGCGGACCACAATCATCCCGGGGCGCGCGACATTGCCGACCGTCTGCTCGCCTCGCTGGGCTCGATGCTGCTCTATTGGCACCACTTCGCCCAGAACGGACGGCGCATCGAGGTGGAGACGGACGAGGATTCCATCGGCGGGCACGTCCTGCGGCTGCTGCACGGCACGGCGCCGAGGCCCTCGCACGTGCGGGCGATGCATGTCTCGCTCATCCTCTATGCCGAGCACGAGTTCAACGCCTCGACCTTCACCGCCCGCTCGATTGCCGGCACGGGGTCGGATATGTATTCGGCGATCACCGGAGCCATCGGCGCGCTGCGCGGCCCCAGGCACGGCGGAGCGAACGAGGTCTCCTACGAGATCCAGAAGCGCTACGCCGATCCCGACGAGGCCGAGGCCGATATCCGCCGCCGCCTCGAGGCCCGGGAGGTCGTCGTCGGCTTCGGCCATCCCGTCTACACGGTGGCCGATCCGCGCAACGCGGTGATCAAGACCGTGGCGCGGCAGCTGTCGCTCGAAGCCGGATCGACCAGGATGTTCGACATCGCCGAGCGCATCGAGCGCACCATGGCCGACGCCAAGGCCATGTTCGCGAACCTCGACTGGTTCAGCGCGATCTCCTATCACATGATGGGCGTGCCGACGGCGATGTTCACGCCGCTCTTCGTCATCTCCCGCACCTCCGGCTGGGCCGCGCATATCATCGAGCAGCGCCAGGACAACAAGATCATCCGCCCGTCGGCCAACTATGTCGGCCCGGAGACTCTCGAGTTCGTGCCCATCGACAAGCGCGGCCGCGCCGCCACGGCCAGCAAGGCCGCATGAGGAGGGACAATGCCCTATCTCGTCTCGTCCGATCTGCCCGACCGGCCTGCGGGGACGCGCTTTCGCGCGCTCGTCGAGCGCGGCGGCATCCTGCAGCTTCCGGGCGCGCACAACGGCATGGCGGCCCTGCAGGCCAAGGCGGCCGGCTTCGAGGGCCTCTATCTCTCCGGGGCGGCGATGACGGCCTCGATGGGCCTGCCGGACCTCGGCATCATCACGGTGGACGAGGTCGCCTTCTTCATCCGCCAGATCGTGCGCGCCAGCGGGCTGCCTCTCCTCGCCGACGGCGATACGGGCTATGGCGAGGCCCTCAACGTCATGCACATGGTGCGGGTCTTCGAGGATGCCGGCGCGGGCGCGGTTCATATCGAGGACCAGCTCCTGCCCAAGAAATGCGGGCATCTCAACGACAAGAAGCTGGCGGACGCGCACGACATGGCGGCCAAGGTCGCCGCCGCGGCCAAGGCGCGCCGCCATCTCTACCTGATCGCCCGCACCGACGCAGTGGCCAGCGAGGGCCTCGATGGCGCGGTCGCACGCGCCAGGCTCTATGTCGAGGCCGGCGCCGATGCGATCTTTCCCGAGGCGCTGCACACCGCCGAGATGTTCCGCGCCTTTGCCGAACGCCTGCCCGGCGTCCCGCTGCTGGCCAACATGACCGAGTTCGGGAAGACGCCCTTCTTCACCGCGGCGGAGTTCCGGGACATGGGCTACCGGATGGTGATATGGCCGGTGTCCTCGCTCCGGGTGGCCAACAAGGCCCAGCAGGAACTCTACGCCGCCATCGCCCGGGACGGCGGCACGCACGGCCTCGTCGACCGGATGCAGACCCGGGCCGAGCTCTATGCCGCGATCGGGCTGCACGACTACGAGGCGCTGGACAGCTCCATCATCCGGACCATCATTCCCGAAGGCATGCCGCAGCGATGACGAGCGAGCCCCGTGCACCTCACCCCGCGAACGGCGCCTCCGGCAGGCCCCTGACACCGGCATCGACGGCGAACAGCCCGCCGGCGAGGGCGGCGCCCCGGATCTTCGCGGCCGGGCGGCGTAGCACCGCCGAGGTGCAGTAGAGCACGTCCAGGTCCTTGCCGCCGAAGCCGACGCAGGTCGGCAGGTCGGTCGGCAGCAAGATGGTGCGCATCAGCCGGCCCGCCGGGTCGTAGCGGCAGATCTTGCTCGTGACCGGGATGGTGGCCCAGTAGCAGCCCTCGACGTCGACCGTGGCGCCGTCGACGATGCCGCCGGTCTCGGCGACGTCGGTGAAGACCCGGCGATTCTCGGCCGCGCCGGTGGCGGGATCGAAGTCGAAGGCCCAGACCAGCGTCGTATGGCTGTCGGAATAGTACATGGTGCGGCTGTCCGGGCTCCAGGCCAGGCCGTTGGAGCAGCCGATGCCCTCGACGATGCGATGCACCGACAGATCCGGATCCAGCCGGTAGAGCGAGCCAATGCGGCGCGGCGGCCCCTCCGCCTCGAACATGGTGCCGGACCAGAAGCGGCCCTGCCGGTCGGTCTTGCCGTCGTTGAAACGGGTCTCGGGCATGCCCGCTTCGGGATCGGCGATCGGATCGAAACGCCCCGCCACCGGGTCGAAGAAGTGGAAGCCGCTGGCCATGGTCACGACCAGGCCGCCCTTGGCTCGGGTCGCGAGGCAACCGAGATATTCCGGCGCGGGGAATACCCGGTCCTCGCGCGTCGCCGGATCGAAGCGGTGGATCGCCGGCGCCCAGATGTCGATCCACCACAGCACCTGCTCGCGCGTGTCCCAGAAGGTGCCCTCGCCGAGGATCGCCTTGGCGTCGACCACGCATTCGATGTCGCTCATCGCAGTGCCTCAGGGTTGGCCGTCGCCGCCGCGGCGCAGCGGCCGGGCGATACGGGTGAAGAGATCGGGCAGCGCCTCGCTCGCCAGCGAGACGGTGACGAGGATGACGACGCCGTAGACGACGAGCAGGGCGCCGTTCGAAAGATTCAGGGCCGGCAGCAGGCCGGTGAGGATGGTCAGCACCAGGGCTCCGGCGATGGTGCCGAGATAGTGCCCGCTGCCGCCGAGGATCGAGGCGCCGCCGATGGCCACGGCCGCGACCGAGGTGAAGAGATAGGGATCGCCCATGCCGAGATAGGCCTGCGCGGTGTAGCCGGTGAGCAGGATGCCGGCGAGCGCCGCCGTGAAGCCGCAGAGCGTATAGGCGAGCACGGTGGTCGCGAGCGTCGGCACGCCGGAGAATTCGGCGACGGTGGCGCTGGTGCCCTGGGCGTAGAGGTAGCGGCCGAAGGCGCTCTTGGAGAGCAGCACCGTCGCCAGCGCAGCGAGGGCGGCCCAGATCAGCACGATCACCGGCAGCGGGCCGACGCGTCCGACGGCGAGGTACTGCAGCAGCGGCGGTGCCGAGGCGGTCGGCGCCCCGCCGGTGCAGACCAGGATGGCGCCCTGCAGGATGACGTTGACGGCGAGCGTCATGATGATCGGCGGCACGCCGAACAGGGCGATGCCGAGGCCGTTGACCGCGCCGATCAGGGCGCCGCCGGCGAGCGCCGCCGGCACGGCATAGACGAGCGGGGCATCGGCGCCGTTCGCCGCCAGCGTCACCAGCACCGCGGCCGAGGTCAGCACCCAGGGCACGGAGAGGTCGATGCCGCCGCCGATGATGACGAAGGTCTGGCCGAGCGCGACGATGCCGGTGAAGGCGGCGAGCACCGCCATGGTGCGCAGATGCCCGCCGGCGAGGAAGCCCTCCGAGAAGAAGGAGGTGACGAGAAGCAGCACGACCACGCCGAGATAGGCGAGCAGGATCGCGCGGTGCCGCCCGAGCCCGGCCATCACGAGAGGCTCCGGCGCGCCGATTTCTCGGCCAGCGAGCTCGCCAGCACGGCGACGAGCAGGATCACGCCCGAGACGATCGGCTGCCAGTAGCTGGAGACGGAGAGGACGAAGACGAGGTTGCCGATCAGCGTCAGGATGAAGGCGCCGACGATGGTGCCGATCAGGCCGCCGCGGCCGCCGAACAGGCTGATGCCGCCGATCACGGCCGCCGCCACCGAGGGCAGGATGTAGTCCTTGCCGATGGTCGGCGAGCCGGTGCCGGTCTGGGTGGTGAGGTAGAGCGCCGCCAGTGCCGCGAAGAAGCCGGACAGGGCATAGGTGGCGATGTTGATCCGCGTCAGCGAGACGCCGGACAGCTCGGCCGAGCGCTCGTTCGAGCCGGTGGCGCGGATGGCGAGGCCGAGCGGCGTGGCGCGGAACCACAGCCAGAACAGCACCAGCAGGACCAGCAGCCAGACCGGCGTGCCGATGCCGGCGAGGGTGGCGCTGCCGAACGCCATCCAGCCATCGGGCAATTGGCCGCCGTCGGTCGGCAGGATCATCAGGGCGATGCCGGAGAGGATCGACCAGGTCGACAGCGTCACCAGGAAGGGCTGCAGGCGCAGCGTCGAGATCAGCACGCCGTTGGCGGCGCCGACCAGGGCGCCGAGCAGCGCGATGCCGGCCGCCCAGAGGACGGCCTGCGCCGGATCGCCGCCGAAGCGCGTGGCGGCCAGCACCGTGCCGAGGCTGATCATGCCGCCGATCGACAGGTCGATGCCGCCGCGCAGGAGGACGATGGTCTGGCCGGTGGCGGCGAGCAGCAGCGTCATCGCTGCCGCAGTGTCGAGGTTGAGCTCGTCGAGCGTGAACACGCCCTCGCGCAGGCTGCCATAGACGGCCAGCAGGACGGCCAGCATGACGCAGGCGACCAGGAACGGCGCCCGGTCGACGAGCCAGGCCTTGCGCCCGCCCGTCCCTGCCCTGCCCGATCCGGCCGGCCGCATCGTCATCGGAACCGTCAGGGTCATGCCGCCCGTGCCTCCGCCATGGCCTCGCGCAGGATGCGGTGCTCGGAGACCTCGGCGCCGGCGAGCGTCGCCGCCAGGCGGCCGTTGCGCAGGACGGCGACGCGGTCGGCCAGGTTGACGATCTCCGGCAGGTCGCTGGAATAGAACAGGATGGCATAGCCCTGCGCCGCGAGATCGCGCATCAGCCGGAAGATCTCGCCCTTGGTGCCGACGTCGATGCCGCGCGTCGGATCGTAGAGGAGCAGGATGCGCGAGCCGGTCAGCAGCATCTTGCCGAAGATCACCTTCTGCTGGTTGCCGCCGGACAGGGTCCCGGCGATCTGGTCGGGCGTGCCGGCCTTGATGCGCAGCGTGGCCAGCATCTCCTCGACCAGCTCGCGCTCGCGCCGGGCGCTGAGGAGGCCGAAGCGGGAGAGGCGCGGGATCACCGACAGGGTGAGGTTCTCGCGCACGCTCTTGGACAGCAGCAGGCCGTGGCTGCGGCGGTCCTCGGGCACGAGCGCGATGCCGTCCCGGCCGATCAGGGCCTGGCGCGGGCTGCGGATCGACGCCGGCTTGCCCCAGACCTCGAGGCTGCCGCGCGACCGGCTGATGCCGAACAGCGCCTGGAACAGCTCGCGCTGGCCATGGCCCTGCAGGCCGGCGACGCCGAGCACCTCGCCTTCCCGCAGGTCGAGATCGACGTCGGCGAGCCGGGTGCCGACACCGAGGCCGCCCAGGCGCAGCGCGACGCGTCCCGTGGCGGTCGCCACCCGCTCGGGATAGAGCCGGTCCATGCGCCGCCCCAGCATGTCGGCGATCAAGGCATCGTCGTCCACGGCCCGCGCATCGTGGGCGGCGACCGTCGCGCCGTTGCGGAACACCGTGACGCGGTCGGCGATGGCCCGCACCTCGGCGAGGCGGTGCGAGATGTAGATCACCAGGCTGCCGTCGTCGGCGAGCCGCCGGGCAAGGCCCAGCAGCCACTCCGTCTCGCGGGGCGGCAGCGACGATGTCGCCTCGTCGAGGATCAGCACCGAGGGGGACCGGGCCAGGCCCTTGGCGATCTCGACGATCTGGCGCTCGGCCAGGGTCAGCCGCCGCACCTCCCGGTCCGGCGGCGGCGCCGGGATGGCGTAGCGCTCGAAGAGATCGAGCGTGCCCTGCCGCTGCCGCGCCCGGCGCACCGTGCCGAGCCCGGAGAGCGGCTCGTGGCGGAACCAGATATTCTCGGCCACGGTGAGGTCGGGCACCAGCGACAGCTCCTGGAACACGGCCGAGATGCCGGCGGCCTGGGCCGCGGCGGCATTGCCCGGCCGGTACGGCGCCCCGCGCAGGCGCAGCACGCCGGCATCCGGGCGCACGATGCCGGCCAGGATCTGGATGAAGGTGCTCTTGCCGGCGCCGTTCTCGCCGAGCAGCGCGTGCACCTCACCGCCGGCGCCGCGGAAATCGGCGCCGACGAGAGCCTGGATGCCGCCGTAGCGCTTGGCGACGCCGCTCGCTTCGATCAGGTCCATCCGTCCTCTCCGCGCCGAGACCGGTCGCGCCGCGCCGATCCTGCCCGAATCCCCCAGCGGCGCGACCGGCCCCTCGCCCTCAGGAGCCGGCGGCGTCGGCCGCGGTGATCTCGACCCAGCCCGGCGAGATCGGCAGGGTGAGGCCGGGCGGGCTGTCGGGGAAGGCGGTCTTGCCGACCTCGATGGTCTGCGTCACCGCATCGGGATAGAGCTCGGACTTGAACGGCGCCGTGGCGAGGAAGTCGCCCTTGACCAGGATGTGGCGATCCTCCGGCTTCTTGCCGGTGTCGAGGATCTCCACCGCCAGCTTGATCGCCTCCGAGGAGAGATAGGCTGGATTGGAGCCGAGGATGCACTTGGCGCCCGGCGTCTTGGCGCAGGTGACGGCGGTGGCGTTGTAGCTGAAGCCGACCACCGGCACGAGGGGCCGCCCGGCGTCCTGCAGCGCCTTGATCGCGCCGGAGCCGTAGCCCTGGGTGAGAATGCCGTCGACCTCGGGGTGGGCGGCGAGCAGGCTCGCGACGCCGGCCTGCTCCGGGCCGAGGGCGTATTCGCCGTTATAGTTCCCGACCACCTCGATATCGGGGTATTTCTTCAGGACGTCGAGATAGCCCTTCTCCAGCGCGGCGGAGATCGGTGCGCCGGCAAGGCCGCGGTCGACGAACACTTTGCCCTTGCCGTTGAGCTGCCTGGCCATCCATTCGGCCATGACGGCGGGGATGCGCTTCCAGTCCGATTCCAGCGCATAGGCGCAGGGCTCGGCCACCACCTGGTCAAAGCTGATCACCACGATGCCGGCGGCGCAGGCCTTCTTGATGGTCGGGTTGAGCGCCGTGTCCGAGCCGGCATCGACCAGGATGGCGTCCGGCTTGGCGCGGATGATGTTGTTGAGGGAGTTGATCTGCGCCTGGACCGTGTTCTCGACGTTCTCGATCTTGAGGTCGACCCGCCCGGCGAGCGGCCCCTTCTTGACCGAGACGGCGGCGACGCGCTCCATCTGCTGGCGCCAGTCGTTGCCGACGAAATTGTTGGAGAGATAGATCTTGTAGGTCTTCTTGGCCTCGGCCGCCGCCGGGCCGGCCGCCGAGGCAGCCAGCGCCGCGGCCATCGCGACGAGCGCGATCGCAGTCATCGAGCGTTTCACCGTCGTTTCTCCCCTTGGTGCGTCCTGGATCGTGTTCTTGTCCGGCAGCGTCGGTCGCTGCCGTGGTAACGTTACCATCTTCCCCTCGACCGATCAATTCGACGATCGGCCGCACCGACATAAGATCATGCTATTATAATCTTTCCGACTTGTCCACGCCGCCCGGCCGGCGGGAGCGCATGATCAGACGATGTCGTTCGGCGCCTCGAAGGTGAGGCTGAAGAAATCGGCCCGGTTCTTGTTGATGGTGAGCTCGACCGGCTCGCCCTCGGCGGAGCGATAGACCATCTCGGTCACCAAGATCGGGTCGCCGGCCTCGCAATCCAGCGTGCGGGCGAGGCTCGCATCCGCCAGCTCGGCGCGGACGGTGACCCGCGCGCCCGACAGCTTGATGCCGAGATGGCGCTGCACGGAGCGGAACACCACGACGTCGTCGAAATCGGCGCGCGCCAGGCGGCCGCCGATCGCCGGCGGGAAGTAGAAGGTGCACTGGCAGGCGGGCTGGGCGCCGACGAAGAGCACCGCCCGCAGGCAATGGCAGGCGGCCTCCGCGGGCAGGCCGAAGGTGGCGCTCGCCAGGGCCGACTTCTCCTTGCGGTAGCTGCGGATCTCGAGGCGGCGGTCCTTGGTCGACTCGGCGATGGCCGCGAGGCTGGAGAAACCGAAGCTCGGCTTGGGGCGTCCGGTGCGGGCGGCGACCACCGCGGGCTTGGCGGCGCGCTTGCGGATGAAGCCTTCGCTCTCCAGCTCGCGCAGCGCCTGGCGCACCGTGATCAGGCTGATGCCGAAGCGCTCGGCAAGGTCGGCTTCGCGCGGCAGCGTGCTGCCCGGCGCCAGCAGGCCGTCGCTGATCGGCGCCTTGAGGAGGCCGGTGAGCTGGCGATAGAGCGGGCCGTCGGCGCGGGACAGGACCTGATTCGGCAAAAGATCGAGCGCCGCCATGCCGGCCTCGTCCGCCGCTTCGGCTCCACGCCGCTCCGGGATCGCGCTGATCGTGCTCGCCGTCGCTTTCACCGTCGTCCTCTCAAACAGGTTTCGAATCCTAGCCCATTCCAGGGCACCGCCATAGCCGGACGCGCTTTGCCATCGACGGCGCCGCCGCTTACAGATATTATACTATCACAATAATATCGAAACTGCGCCGCGCGGGGAGGAGAGCCATGCAGTGCGATCTCGACGGACAGGTCGCCCTGGTCACCGGCGCGGCCAACGGCATCGGCAGCGCCATCGCCCGCCGCCTCGCCGACAATGGCGCGGCCGTGACGATCGCCGACATCGACATGGCCAATGCCGAGCGGATGGCCGCGTCGCTGCCCCGCGCGCTCGCCTGCCGTGTCGACATCCGCGACGAGGCCGCGATCGACGGGGCGGTCGCCGCGACGCTGGCGCGCTTCGGCCGGCTCGACATCCTCGTCAACAATGCCGGCGTCAACACCTTCGCCCACCGCGTCGACATCGACAGCTTCCCGACCGAGGAATGGCACCGCATCATCTCGGTCGATCTCGACGGCCTCTTCCTGGTGACGCGCAGCGCGGTCAAGCCGATGATCGAGCGCGGCGGCGGACGGATCGTCAACATCGCCTCGGTGGTCGGCCTTGCCGCCATGCGCCTGCAAAGCCCGTTCGTGGCGGCCAAGGCCGGCATCATCCACCTCACCCGCTCCATGGCGCTCGAGCTCGGGCCGAAAGGGGTGCGCGCCAACGCCGTGGCGCCCGGCTCGATCGTGACCGAGGGAACCAGGCAGCTCTTCTATGGCGAGGGCGGCACGTTCCACAACCGGGCGCGCGCCTTCATGGACCACATCCCGCTCGGCCGGCCGGGCACGCTCGGCGAGGTCGCCGAAGCCGTGCTGTTCCTCTGCGCGCCCGAGAGCCGCTATGTGAACGGCCACATCCTCACCGTCGACGGCGGCTGGACCGCCGGCTACATGATGTAAAGGCGCCTGCCTCAGACGACCAGCCGCAGGGGATGGGCCAGGCCTGCGCGCAGCTCGGCCAGGAAGCGGGCCGCCCGCTCCTCGCTCAACATGTCCTCGTCGAAGACGAGCAGCGCGTCCAGGGCCGGCCCCTCGCCCGCCACCACCAGGCGCAGCGCCAGACCGGCTGCCAACGCGGCGGCGGTCGGGCGCAGCCCGCTCTCCCGGATGCGCGAGACGGGGATGGCCGGGCTTGCGTCCGGGGCGGCCGCTGCCGCCCGCCGTGCGGCGATGGCGGACAGCGTGAGCCCGGGCACCCCGGTGATCACCGCCCCTGCCCCGCCGCTGCCGTCCCGCCACAGGATGGTCTCGGCCGGCAGCGCCACCGCGACCGCAGCCCTGCCGATCGCCTTCAGGATCAGATCGTCCGCCGTGATGCCGGGCGCCACGCCGGCCATGTCGCCGAGCAGCGCCGCCGCCGGCGCGAGGTCGAGGGTGACGGCAAAGCCGGCGACCGGGCGCGGCACGGCCACGGGCGGCGGCGCCGCGACCGGAGGCGGTCGCCGCTCGACGGCCGGCGATGCGACGGCCGGCCTTGCGAATCCGTCGAGGTCGGCGGCGACGATGCGGCCGCCGGGTCCGGAGCCGCGGCGGCCGGCGAGCGTCAGCCCGCGCTCGCGGGCGAGGCGGCGGGCATAGGGCGAGACGGCGATGCGCGCCGCGGGCACAGCGAAACCGGACATCGTCAGCTCGCACGCAGCACGGCGCCGATGCGCCCGCCCATCGGCACGACCGCCCCGACATCCTGCTCGATCGCGCCGAGCCGGCCGGCGACCGGCGCTTCGATCTCGACCACCGCCTTGTCGGTCTCGATCTCGGCCACCACCTCGCCCGCCGCCACGGCCTCGCCCGGCGCCTTCAGCCAGCGCACGACCTTGCCCTCGCTGACCGTCAGGTCGCCGAACGGCATGGTGATCGCTTCCCCCTCCCCTGCGACGCGCGGCCCGGCCGCGGCCGGCGCCTCCGCCGGCTTCGGCGCCGGGGGCGCTGCAGGCGCTTCCATCGACCGGGCGCCGATGCTGCGCCAGTGCCGCGACACCGGCGGGCGGCCGGCGATCACCCCGCGCGCCGCCGCGGCGATGCGGGGGGCATCGACGATCATCGCCCGCTCCAGCGCCGGCGCCAGCGGGTGCGACATCGCCTCGGTGTGGACGCGGCCGGCCGGCGCATCGAGCTCGTCGAAGGCGAGCTCGGTGATGGCCTGGGCGATCTCGGCGCCGACACCGAAGGCACCATAGCCTTCGTCGGCGACCAGCAGGCGGTGCGTGCGCGCCACGCTCGCCGCCACGGTGCCGACGTCCAGCGGCATGATGGTGCGCAGGTCGATCACCTCCGCCTCGATGCCTTCGGAGGCCAGGACCTCGGCCGCCTCCAGGGCGCGATGGACGATCTGGCCGGCGGCGACGATGGTGATGTCCCGGCCCGGCCGGGCGATGCGCGCCACGCCGAAGGGCACGAGGTGCTCGCCGGCCGGCACCTCGCCCTTGCTGGCGAACAAGGCCTTCGGCTCCAGCATCATCACGGGATCGCCGGCCCGCAGCGCCGTCTTCATCAGGCCCTTGGCGTCGGCCGGGGTCGAGGGCATGCAGACGATGAGGCCCGGGATATGGGCCCAGACCGGATGGTAGGTGCCGCTATGGTGCGGCCCGGCGCTGCGCACGGTGCCGGCGCCGACGCGCACCACCATGGGCGCGTTCATCTGGCCGTTCGACATGTAACGCAGCTTCGAGGCCTGCAGCACGATCTGCCCCGCCGCCTCGAACATGAAATCGGCGAACATGAGGTCGGCGATGGCGCGCACCCCGGTCGCCGCGGCCCCGACCGCCGCGCCGGTGAAGCCCTGCTCGGAGATCGGCGTGTCGATCATCCGGCTCGCGCCGAACTCGTGCCACAGGCCCTTGGTGTGGGCGAAGGTGCCGCCCCTCTCGCCCGTGCCCTCGCCGAAATAGACGAGGTGGGGATTGCGCCGCATCTCCTCGGCGATGCCGTCGCGGACAGCGTCGAGCCAGCTCTGGGTCGCTGTCGCGCCGGGCGCCGGCTGGACCAGCGCGTCGGCGGGGTTGAGCGGCTCGGCATAGACGTGCTCGGCGACGCTCGCCGGATCGGGCTCCGGCGCGCTGCGGGCAAAGTCGAGCGCGTGCTGGACGATGCCGTCCACCCGCGCCTCGATGGCCTCGAGCTCGTCGGCCGAAGCGGCCTCGAAATCCTCCAGAAGCCGGCTGCGGAAGGTCTTGACCGGGTCTCTCGCCGCCCAGGCGTCGACCTCGGCCTGGGTGCGGTAGGTGCCCGTCACGGGATCGCCCTCGTGATGGCCGACCGTGCGGTAGGTCTTGGCCTCGATCAGCGTCGGCCCCAGGCCGGCACGGGCGCGGGCGACCGCCGCGCCCGCCGCCTCGAACACCGCGATCACGTCGTTGCCGTCGACCGCCACGCCGGGAATGCCGTAGGCGGCCGCCTTGGACGCGATCTCGGGATTGAGCGTGGCGGTCGCCAGCGGCGTGGCCGTGGCGTAGAGATTGTTCTCGCACACCAGCACGGCCGGCGCCCGCATGATGCCGGCGAGGTTGAGCGATTCGTGGAAGCCGCCATGGCTGGTCGCGCCGTCGCCGAAGAACGCCACGCCGATCTCGTCGGTGCCGCGCGTGCGGGCGCCGATCCCGACCCCGACGGCATGGCTGATGCCGGCGGCGACGATGCCGTTGGTGCCGAACAGCCCGACGCTGCGGTCGTAGAGATGCATGGTGCCGCCGCGCCCGCCGCAGCAGCCCGGCCGCTTGCCGTAGAGCTCGGCCATCAGCACGTCGGGCCGCATGCCCTTGGCCAGGGCATGGCCGTGGCCGCGATGGGTCGACGTCACCCAGTCGCTCCGCCTGAGATGGGCGCAGACCCCCGCCGCCGTCGCCTCCTGGCCGATATAGAGGTGGAAGAAGCCCGGCGTCTCGCCCTTGCGGCAGGCGGTCTGGGCGACGCTCTCGAACCGGCGCAGCAGCACCATGGTCTCGTAGAGGCCGATCAGGCGCTCGCGGGTGAGTCCGGCCGGCAGGCGGCGGGACGGTGCCGCCGACCGGCGCCGGACGGACGGCACGGAGGGGCTGGACTCCTGGACGCTCATGTCTTCTCCCCTGACGCAAGGCGCTATGATTATAATAGCATGATGTTATGATACGGGGCGGCGGCATGCAAAAGAAAACCGCGGCGGGGAGGATGCCATGAGGATCGATCTCGACGGGCGCAGCGCCGCCATCATCGGCCGGGAGACGGCCGTGATCCGGGCCGCGGCCGCGGCGCTGGCGGCGAACGGCGCCGCGACCCGCCACCACGACCTCGCCGCCGGAATGCCGGCTCCGCCCGACGTGCTCGTGGTCGGGCATGCGCTCGAGCCCGAGGCCGCGCCCGACGATCACCGGGCGCTGATCTCGGCCACCGACCGGCTGGGCGAAGCCATGGCCGAGCGCGGCAGCGGCCGGGTCATCGTGCTGACCACGGCCATGGGCCTGCTGCCGGCGCGCCGGCACGGCGCGCATGCCGTCGCCGCCGCGGCGGTGGTGGCGGCGATGCGCGGGCTCGCCATGCGCCTCGGCCCGAGCCTGCAGGTGAACGCGGTCGGCGCCGGCGCCATCGCCGGCGAGGCCGAGGCGTCGCTGGCCGCGGGCAGCGAGGCCATGCTGAGCCACGTCGCGCTCGGCCAGCCGGGCACCATCGCCGACATCGTCAACGCGGTGCTGTTCCTCGCCGACCCGATGAACAGCTACATGACCGGCCAGCTCCTGGTCGTGGACGGCGGCTGGAGCGCCGGCTATGGCCGCAATTTCTGACGGGACTCGGGTCATCCGCCGCGGCCCGCTCTCGGCGGGCTTCGCGCCCGAGATCGGCGGCAGCCTGGCATTCTTGCGCGTCGACCACGGCGGCGGCGCCGTCGACCTGATGCGCCCGCTCGGCCCGGAGGCGCAGGCGCGCCGCGATCCGATCGGCGTCGCCATGTTTCCGATGGTGCCCTATGCCAACCGGATCGCCGGCAACAGCTTCCGCTTCGCCGGACGATCCTTCCGCTTCGAACCGAACAATCCGCCGGAACGCTTCAACGTGCACGGCACGGGGTGGCGACGCCCGTGGCAGGTCACCGAGAGCGGCACGGACGCCATCCGCCTGACGCTCGCCGTCACCGACCCCGCGCTCTACAGCTACGAAGCGAGCCAGACCTTCACCCTCGACGCGGCGGGTCTCGCCGTGGTCACGGCGGTCGTCAACCGCGGCGCCGTGCCGATGCCCTTCGGTCTCGGACAGCATCCCTGGTTTCCGCGTGACCCGGGCGTGACGCTGCGCTTCGCCGCGACGCATTTCTGGCTGGAGGGGCCGGATGGCGTCCCCAGCGACCGCATCGGCCTGCCGCCCGAGCTCGACTTCGCCGCCGGGCGGGAGCTGCCCGCCGGCTGGCGCAACAACTGCTACGGCGGATGGTCGGGCGAGGCCGAAATCGGCTTCCCCGCGCGGGGGCTCGGGCTCCGGATCACGGCCGACCCGGTGTTCGGCCATCTGATGCTCTATGCCGACCCGACCAAGCCGTTCTTCTGCCTGGAGCCGCAGAGCCACGCGGCCTGCGCCTTCAACCGCCTCGACGGAACGGAGCCCGATCTCGGGGTGATCGTGCTGCAGCCCGGCGAAGCCGCGTCGGGAACGCTGCGCTTCGATCCGTTCGTGCTCTGAGCCGGGCGTCAGAGCAGGCGGGCGGTCATGCCGCCGTCGATGACGAAGCCGCTGCCGGTGACGAAGGACGCCGCATCCGACAGGAGGAAGGCGATGCCGGCGGCGATCTCGCCGGGATCGGCGATGCGCGCGATGCGGTTGCTGGCGAAGGAGAGGCCGGCGGCCTCGGCCCCGCCCGCCGCCTCCAGCCCGTCCAGCGTCATCCGCGTCGCCACCGAGCCGACGATCAGCGCGTTCACGCGGATATGGTCGACGGCATAGTCGAGCGCCATCTGCCGGGAGAGGCCGAGCACCGCCGCCTTCGAGGCGGCATAGGCCGGCACGCCCGGCACCGTTGCCAGCGCATGGACCGAGGCGATGTTGACGATGCTGCCGCCGCCCGCCCGGCGCAGCAGCGGCAGCGTCGCGCGGCAGATGCGGAAGATTGCGGTGAGGTTGACCGCGATGGTGCGGTCCCAGTCCTCATCGGCGACGTCCTCCAGGCGACGCCCCGTCTGGTAGATGCCGGCGGCGTTGACCACGCCGTCGAGGCGGCCGAAGGCGGCGAGAGCCGCGTCGACCGCGGTCCGCACCTGCGCTTCGCGCGTGACGTCGGTCTCGCGGAAGATCAGCGGCGCGCCGGCATGCCGCGCCTGCAGGGCCCGGCCCTCCTCGGCGTCGAGGCCGACGCCGAAGACGCGGGCGCCGCGCGCCAGGAGGTGCTCGGCGGTGGCGCGGCCGATGCCGGTGGCGGCGCCGGTCACCAGCACCACCCGCCCCGCCAGCGCAGCGTCGTTCGAGATCGCCGTCACGGCAACTCCTCCAGTTGCGCCGCCGGCGCGCCGCCGGCCTGGGCCACCGCCACGCTGCGCAGCACCCGTTCCTCCCCGCCCTCGCCGCGCCGGAATTCGTCGACGATGCGCCCGTCCGCCACCACCAGGCAGCGGTCGCTGAGGCCGATCACCTCCTCGAGCTCCGAGGCGACCAGGACCAGCCCGACGCCCTTCGCCGCGAGATCGATGATCAGGCGGTAGATCTCGTGCCTCGTGGCGGCGTCCACGCCCTTGGTCGGCTCGTCCAGCAGGAGGACCCTGGGCCCGCTCATCAGCACGCGGGCGAAGAGCAGCTTCTGCTGGTTGCCGCCGGAGAGGTGGGCGACGGCGGACTGGGGCGAGCGGGCCTTGACGTTCAGCGCCCGCATGGCGCCCAGCACCGCCCGGCCCTCGCGATCGGCGCGAACCATGCCGTGCACCGCGAGCGGCCCGAGATTGCCGATGGTGATGTTGGCCCCGACCGGCAGGTTGAACAGCAGCCCGTCATGCTTGCGATCCTCGGTGAGGAGCGCAATGCCGGCCCGACGCGCGTCCCGGGCGCCGGCGATCGCGAGCCGCCGCCCGTCGAGCGTCACCGTGCCGCTGCTGGGGATGCGGCCGTAGAGGGCGTGCAGGATCTCGGTCCGGCCCGAGCCGAGCAGGCCGGCCAGGCCGACGATCTCGCCGGGCCGCACGTCGAAGCTGACGCCGCTGACACCGCGGTTCACGCCGAAGCGGCCGGCCACGGTGAGGTCGCGCACCGAGAGCAGCGGCGGCCCGTCGGCTGGCGCCGGCCCGCGCTGGGGATAGAGGCGCTGCAGCCGCTGCCCGGACATGGCGTAGATGAAGCGTTCGGCATCGAAGTCCCCACGCTCCAGCACGGCAGCGACGCGGCCGTCGCGCAGCACGGTGGCGCGGTCGCACAGCGCCATCACCTCCGGCAGCCGATGGGTGATGAACACCATGGTCGCGCCTTGCGCCTTGAGGCAGCGCAGCACGACGAAGAGCCGCTCCACCTCGACGCCGGAGAGCGAGGCGGTCGGCTCGTCGAGCATCAGCACGCGGGGGCGAAAGGACAGCGCCCGGGCGATCATCACCAGGTGGCGCTGGGCGGCGGTGAGGCTCGCCACCGGCGCGGCCGGGTCGATGGCCAGGCCCATCTCATCGAACAACGCACGGGTCCGCGCCTCGATCAGGCGGCGGTTCACCATCGGGCCGCGACCGAGGCCCATCTGCCCGGCGAAGACGTTCTCCGCCACGCCGAGCTGCTCCAGCACCTCGATCTCCTGCGGCACGTAGCCGACGCCGCGGGCGCGGGCGTCCGAGGTCGAGGGAAAGCTGGCCGGCTCGCCGTCGACCCGGATCTCGCCGGCATAGCTGCCGGCGGCATGCACGCCGTTGAGGATCTTCACCAGCGTCGACTTGCCGGCGCCGTTCTGGCCGAGCAGGGCATGGATCTCGCCCGGCCGCACGGCGAAGTCGACGCCGCGCAACGCCTGCACGCCGGCAAAGCTCTTGACCAGCGCGCGCGTCTCGATCACCGGCGCGGCGGCGAACGCCTCGATCATCTCCTTCCTCCGCTGATGGGCGGCGCCCCGGGGGCGCCGGCGCGCCGCCGGGCGCCTATTGGCCGGCGGCGTCGAGCATCTTGTAATAGGGATCGAGGCCGCCGGCCGTGATCACCGAGGCCGGCAGCGGGTTGGCATAGGGCACCGTCTTGCCCTCGGCGAGGTCGTTGGCGAGCTCGGCAGTCCTGGCGGCCTCCTCGTAGAGCGGCTGGGCGACGACGCCATAGGCGGCGCCGGACTTCACGATGTCGAGGTTCTGGCGGATATAGTCCATGCCGATGATGATCAGCTTGCGGTCGGCCTTGCGGGCCGCGCCCGACCAGGTCTGCACGCCGTTGCCCGTGGTGGAGAAGGCGGCGGTGACGTCGGGATTGCCCTGGAGCAGGGCCACCGCCTTGGCCTCCGCGGCGGAGGGCTCGAAACCCTCCATCTGGGTGTCGAGGATGCGGATGCCGGGATATTTCGCCGCCATGGTCTTGCGGAAGGCGTCCGACATCACGTTCTCGGTGTCGTTGGAGGCGCCCTGGGTCAGGGCGATCACGCCCTTGCCGCCCATCTCCTTGCCCATGGCGTCCGCCGCATTGGCGCCGGCCACGGGAATGTCCTCGCCGGTCGCGGCCTTGAGGCCGGGAACGCTGCCCTCCGCCGGCAGCACGTGCCATGTCACCACGGGGAAGCCGTCGCGGCCGAGCCGGCCGATGAAGGGATAGATCTCCGGCCCCGGCCCGTAGACCGCCACGGCGTCGAACTTGGTGCGCGCCATCGCCGCCTCGGCGAGCGGGATCGAGGCCGGCACGTCGTAGGTGGTGGCGCTGGGATTGCCGACCACCTCGCACGTGTTCTTCAGCTCCTTGCACCTGGCCAGGAAGCCGGCCTGCATCAGGCGGTGCACGGGGTGGTCGCGCATCGGCTGCACCCAGAGGATGTTCTTGCCTTCCGCCAGGCTCGCCTCCGTGGTGGCGGCGAGGCCGCCGGCCGTGAGCGTGCACAGCAGGGCCGCGGCGAGGGTCTTGCTCATATCGTCCTCCCTTCGTGGTCCGCCGGCTTTGACGCCGGTCGGCATTGCCTGGCGGTCGGCCGCCCGGATGGAACGGCTTCAGGATGGCGCGCTGGGCGTCTCGCCCGTCGGCGCTCCGGCGGCGCCGGCGATGAAGAAGCGACGGCGCAGGATGTCGAGGCCGACGGCGAGCACCATGATCACGCCCACGGCGATCTGCTGCCAGTTGGCGTTGACGCCGATCACCACCAGGCCGCTGGTCACGACCTGCAGCAGCAGCACGCCGATGAGGCCGCCGGCCATGGTGCCGGCGCCGCCGAACAGGCTGACGCCGCCGACCACCACGCCGGCAATGACGTTGAGCTCCCAGCCGCTGCCGATCGAGGTGGTGCCGCTGGCAAGGTCCGCCATCACGAACATGCCGGCGGTCGCCGCCAGCATGCCGATGGCGACGAAGGCGCCGATCTTGTAGCGGGCGGTGTCGATGCCGACGAGCCGCGCCACTTCCGGGTTGCCGCCGGTCGCGTACATGTTGCGGCCGAGCACGGTGCGCCGCAGCACGACGTCGGCGACCACGGCCGCGACGATGAAGAAGACGAAGCTCCAGCCGAGCCCGAAGACGATGTCGGCATAGCCGATGGCGCCGATCACCGGCGGCAGGGGATAGACGGGATAGCCGTTGGTCACCACCTGGATCAGGCCCTGGCCGATGAACAGCATGCCGAGCGTCTGGATGAAGGCCGGGATCCTGAGGCGCACCACGACGAGGCCGTTGACCAGCCCGACCAGGCCGCCGACCGCGAGGCCGCCCACGATCGCCAGCGGCACCGGCAGGGCGAGGGCGGTCATCAGCTTGGCGCTGCACACGGCGGAAAGCCCCGCCACGGCGCCGACGGAAAGGTCGAACTCGCCGTTCACCAGGAGGATGGTCTGGCCGATGGCGATGATGCCGATGAAGGAGACCACCCGCAGGATGGCGCGGATGTTGCGCTCCGACAGGAAGGCCGGCTCGAGCAGGAAGAAGAAGGCGACGACGGCGACCAGCGCCAGCAGCACGCCGACCTCGCCGACGGCCACCAGCCGGGCCAGGCGGTCGCGCAGCGCCGGCGCCGCGGCACGCAGGCCGGCACTCTCCTCCGCGAGCTGTTCCATCGCTTCCTCCTGCCGCCGAGCGCGTCCATGCGCCTCGATGTCGGCCGATCCCGAGTCGGACTCGTGATCCCTCAAACTATGATACTATTATAATCTCATCAACGCCACCCTTGCGTCGCGGCCGGGCCGATGGAAGATGGTGGGCGGTCGGCGGCGTGCCGGACGCGAGCCGGCACGGCAGCCGCCAGGGAGGCGACGAGGCGGTGAGCACATTCGATCCGACCGATCGGCCGCGCGGCCGCCTCGGCATCAAGGAGATCGCGCGCCGGGCCGGCGTCGCGCCGATGACCGTCTCGCGCACGCTCAGCGACCCCGCCAAGGTCTCGCCGGAGACCCGCGCCCGCGTCATGGCCGTGATCGAGCAGGCCGGCTTCATCCGCAACGAGCTCGCCTCCAGCATGCGCAGCGGCCGCCGCATCGTCGGCACGATGGTGCCGCCGCTGATCAATTCCGGCATCGCCGAGCAGGTCCAGGGCATGACGGACGCCTGCCAGGCCAGCGGCTACCAGCTCCTGCTGGTCCAGGGCGATTTCACGCCCGAGGCGGAGGAGGAGGCGATCCGCGCCCTGCTGGGCTGGCAGCCCGCCGGCCTCATCCTGCAGGCCTTCGTGCAATCCCCCGCCGCGCGCCGGCGCCTCGCCGCCGGGCCGGCGCCGGTGGTCGAGATCAGCGAGGTGCGCGGGCGCGAGCCGATCGACATGGCGGTCGGCGTCTCCAACTTCGAGACCGCCCATGCCATGACCTCGCATCTCCTGGCCAAGGGCTATCGCCGCATCGGCTTCGTCTCGACGCCGGTGCACGGCAACGACCGGCTGCGGCAGCGGCGCATCGGCTATCGGCAGGCGCTGCGCGATGCCGGCCACCACTACCCCGTCCCGCTGGAGATCGAGGTGCCGATCACGCCCGCCGGCGGCGCCGAGGCGGTGCGCCGGCTCTCGGCCATGGATGCGGCGCTCGACGTGATCTTCTGCTCCAGCGACACGCTGGCCATCGGCGCGGTGCAGGAATGCCATCGCCGCGGCTGGCCCATCCCGGAGCGTCTCGCCATCGCCGGCTATGGCGACGTCGACCTCGCCGCCCAGCTGTTTCCGACCCTGACCACGCTGCGGGTCGACCGCTACGCCATGGGCCGGCGAGCCGTCGAGCAGTTGCTGCGGCGCCTGCGCGGCGAGGCGGACGTGCCGGCGGTGGAAACGCTCGGCTTCGAGATCGTCGAGCGCCAGAGCGCCTGAGCTCATAGCGCCACCCGCCGTTCGCGGCCGAGGCCGAGCCGCCCCTCCAGATGCCGGCCGAGCAGCGACAGCGGCCAGCACAGCGCGAAATAGATCGCCGCCACCGTGCCGAACACCAGCACGGGCTGGAAGGTCACGGTGTTGATCATCGTGGCAGTGCGCGACAGCTCGGTGAGGCCGATCAGGGACGCGACCGAGGTGGCCTTGACGATCTGCACCATGAAGCCGACCGTCGGCGGCAGGCTGAGGCGGGCCGCCTGCGGCAGCACGACGAGGCGCAGCGTCGCGGCATGGCGCAGCCCGAGCGCCCGCGCCGCCTCCCACTGGCCCGACGGGACGGCTTCGATGGCGCCGCGGAAAATCTCGCCGAAGAAGGCGCCGGCGTTGAGGCAGAAGGTGAGCGCCGCCGCCGGCCAGGGATCAGGCCTCAGGCCGACGAAGGCCGAGCCGTAATAGACGGCGAAGAGCTGGATGAGGATCGGCGTGCTCTGCATGAAGGCGACATAGGCGGCGGCCGCACGCCGCAGCGGCACGGAAGGCCCGACCCGCAGCGCGGCGATCAGCAGCCCGATGAGGCCGCCGCCGGCAAAGGCGACGACGGCGAGGAGCACCGCCCAGCGCGCCGCCAGGAGCAGGAACAGCGCCTCGTGCCACCCGAATTCGCGCAGGCTCATGGCTTACACCTTCCAGCGGAAGATCAGGCGCGAGGACAGGCGGAACCCCGCATCGCACAGCTGCACGAGGACGAAATAGATGACCGCCACGACGATGTAGATCTCGAAGTTGCGGAAGGTCTGCATCGCCATGTTGTTGGCGACCGCGGTCAGCTCCTCCGCCGCGATCGCCGACACGATCGAGGTGCCCATCAGCTGCAGGACGAACTGGCTGGTCAGCGCGGGATAGACCGCCCGGGCCGCCGGCACGAGGATGACGTGGCGGATGATCTGCCACCGCGACAGGCCGAGCGCCTTCGCCGCTTCGATCTGCCCGTCCGGGATCGATTCGATGCCCGCCCGCAGGATCTCCACCGCATAGGCGCCGAGATGGATCGACAGCGCCAGGATCGCGGCCTGGTCGCTCGTGAGCTTCAGGCCCATGAGCGGCAGCGAGAAGAACACGAAGTAGAGCTGCACCAGCAGCGGCGTGTTGCGGATGAGCTCGACATAGACGCCCACCGCGGCGGCGAGCCAGCGCGGGCCGAAGCTGCGGCCGAGCGCACCGAGGACGCCGACGAGGAGGCCGGCCGCGACCGAGACGATGGTGAGCTCGAGCGTGCGCAGCGCGCCGTAGAGGAGCTCGTCGATCCGCGCCAGGATCGGGCCGAAGTGGAAGACATAGGTCACATCACCCTCCCCTGCAGGCAGGCGCCCGGCCTGCGCCGGAGCAGCCTCAGAAGGTCGGCAGGGGCGGCAGCGGCGTCTTGCGATAGGTCATCGACAGGCGGTCGAGCGTGCCGTCCTGGCGCAGGGTGAAGACCAGCGTGTTCAGCCATTGCAGCAATTGCGGGCTGTCCTTGCGCACGCCGATGCCGAAATAGAAGGTCTTCAGCACGTATTTCAGCTCGAAATCATCGCCCTTGGCGCTCTTCTTCAGGTAGATGTCGCCATAGTCGCCGCCGCCCATGGCGTCGATCTGGCCGGACAGCATGGCCTGCGAGATCGAGGCATAGTCGTCGAAGCGCAGGATCTGGATGCCGGGCGTATCCTTGGCCGCCGCGGTCAGCAGGCCGTCTTCGCCGGTGCCGCGGGTGACGCCGACCTTGAGGCCGACCAGGTCCTTGGCCGACTTGATGGCGAGGCTCTTGGGCGCCAGCACCACCGAGGATTGCGAGGCATAGGGAATGCTGAAGGCGACCTGCAGCGCCCGCTCGGCGGTGATCGAGAAGATCGAGACCACCATGTCGACGCGGTTGGTGAGCAGCGCCGGAATGCGCCCGGGCGAGGTCACGGTGACGAACTCGACCGGCACGCCCAGCGCCTTGCCGATCACCTGCGCCAGCTCGATGTCGAAGCCGGTCGGCTGCATGTCCGCATCGATCATGCCGTAGGGCGGCGTGGTCGTGTCGATGGCGACGACCAGCTTGCCGCGGCTGATGATGTCGTCGGTGGTGGTCTGCGCCACGCCGGCCCGCGGCGCCAGCGCCAGCAGCAGCCCGAGAAGCGCGACGGCGATGCCGCGCCGGGCGACGGCAATGCCGCGCCGGGCGACGGCAGTGTCGCGCCGGGCTGCTCGGAAATGGCCTCCGTCCATGATGTCCTCCCTCGGTTCCGCCGCGCCGCTTCTGTGGCGGCCTGCTTGGCGTCGTCGTTCCTCGTCCCGGCGACGAGACGAACATACTATTATAAGAATATCAAGTTCCGTCGGCCGATCCCGCCTCCTCCTTGCCGTGCCGGGCGCCGAGCCGGCGCTCCCAGCCGTCCTCGTGCACGTTGAGATAGGCGTCGGGATCGTAGGGATGGGCGCGCGCAACCGCCTCGTCGAGCTCGAGGCCGAGGCCCGGCGCATCCGGCAGCGACAGATGGCCATTGGCCGGATCGATGCCGGGATGCCAGGTGACGAGGTCCTGCGTCCAGGGCTCGTTGAACGGGTCGAAATGCTCCTGGATCAGGAAGTTCGGGACGCAGGCGGCCAGCTGCAGGCACACCGCCGTCGCCACCGGGCCGCCGCTCTGGTGCGGCGCGATATAGCTGCCATGCGCCAGTGCCAGGTTCGCCACCGCCAGCGTGTTGCCGATGCCGCCGAGCGACATCGGCTCGGGCTGGAAGATGTTGACGCCGCCGCCCGCCGCCAGCGTGAAGAACTGGCCGACGGTGTCGTACATCTCGCCGGTGGCGACGCGGATCGGCGAGACGCGGGCGACGGCGTGCACCGTCTCCTGGCGGTCGCGGGTCGTCGGCTCCTCCCACCAGTAGAGGTCGAGCGGCGCCAGGCGCCGGGCGGCGCGGATCGCCTCCGCCTCGGTGAAGCGGGCATGGACGTCGATCAGCAGCAGGATGCGCCGCGGCAATTCGCGGCGCAGCGCCTGCAGGATCTCATGGGCGAGGTCGAGCTCGGCCTCGTCGATGAAGCCCTGCGCCGTGCCGAAGGGGTCGAGCTTCATCGCCCGGAAGCCCCTGGCGACCACGGCCTGCGCGGCGGCGACGAAGGCCTCCGGCGTGCGCTCGGTGCGATACCAGCCATTGGCGTAGCCGAGCACGCTGTCGCGCACCCGCCCGCCGAGCAGCTGGTGGATCGGCACGCCGAGCGACTTGCCGAGGATGTCCCAGCAGGCGACCTCGATGGTGGCGATGGCGGTGCGGTGGATATGGCCGCCGTCGAGCGAGACGCCGTCCAGCATCGTCTTGGCGAGGCGGGTGATCCGGCGCGGGTCCTCGCCGATGACGAAATGCTCGAGCTCGCGCACCGCGGCCTCGGTGGTGCGGATGAAGCCGTTCAGCGTGCCTTCGCCGAGGCCGGTGATGCCGGCATCGGTGTGCACCCGCACGAACAGCCAGTTCTTCCAGCCCGCGCCGACCGTGAAGGTCTCGATGCCGGTGATCCTCATGCCCCGCCCCTCCCCTCGCCCGCGGCGACGATGTCGGCCGTGGTGATGGCGTAGCGCCGCTGCAGGGTCGGCACGGCGCCGCACTCGATGAAGCGGTCCGGCAGGCCGATCCGCGCCAGCGGGCGCACGAGGCCGGCGTCGAACAGCGCCTCGGCCACCTGGCTCGCCAGGCCGCCGCGCGCGACGTGGTTCTCCGCCGTCACCAGCCGGTCGACCGAAGCGGCGAAGCCGGCGACGGCCTCGGCATCGAAGGGCTTCAGCGTCGGCACGTGCAGCACGCCGGTGCGGATGCCTCGCGCCTCCAGCACCGCGGCGGCATCGAGCGCCCGCTCGGTCATGAAGCCGGTGGCGATCAGCCCGACATCGCCGCCGGCGCGCAGCCGCAGCGCCTTGCCGATCTCGAAGCGATGGCCGGGCTCGAAGACCACGGGCACCTTGCCGCGGAGCAGCCGCATGTAGACCGGGCCGTCGTGCTCGGCCGCCGCCCGCGTCGCCGCGGCGATCTCGGTGGCATCGCAAGGGTCGATCACGACGAGGCCCGGGATCATGCGCATCAGCGCCAGGTCCTCGATCGCCTGGTGCGTGCCGCCATAGCCGGTGGTGAGCCCGGGCAGGCCGGCGACGATCTTGACGTTCTGCCGGGCATGGGCCGCGGCGATGGCGACGAAGTCGTAGGCGCGGCGGCTGGCGAAGACGCCATAGGTGGTGGCGAAGGGCGTGAAGCCGGTGCGGGCGAGGCCGGCAGCCACCGCCACCAGGTTCTGCTCGGCCATGCCGACATTGAAGAAGCGCTGCGGGAAAGCGTCCCGGAACGGGTGGATGTCGGTGTATTTGCCGAGGTCCGCGGTCAGGCCGACAATGTCGGGCCGCTCGGCGCCGAGCGCCGCCAGGGCCTTGCCGAAGGGCGCCTCGACGGTCGGCCGGGCCCCCGCCGCCTCGTCCTGCCCCATCGCGAGCGTGCGCGCCGCCTCAGCCATGCCTGCTCTCCGCCTCACGCTCGAGCTCTTCGCGCAGCGCCTGCCATTCGCCGGGCTCGACGCGGACGAAATGCGCCTTCTCGCGCCGTTCCAGCGTCGGCACGCCCTTGCCCGGGCGGGTGCGCAGCACGATGGCGTGCGGCTGGCCCGCCTCGGTGCGGGCCTGCGCCAGGGCGTCGAGGACCGCGGGAAGATCGTTGCCGTCGATCTCCTGCGTGGCGAAGCCGAAAGCCTGCCATTTCTGCGCCACCGGCTCCATGTCGAGCACCACCGGCCCGTCGGCCTGGATGCCGTTGCAGTCGACGA
This sequence comes from Labrys wisconsinensis, assembly GCF_030814995.1. Lineage (GTDB taxonomy): Bacteria > Pseudomonadota > Alphaproteobacteria > Rhizobiales > Labraceae > Labrys > Labrys wisconsinensis. The sequence continues at coordinate 120,717 of NZ_JAUSVX010000019.1, forward strand.
GGGCGACCAGGGTGTCGAGCCGGAAATGCGCGGCCGCCATCGCCGCCTCCCAGGTCGAGCCCTCCTGCATCTCCCCGTCCGACAATTCGACGAACACGCGTGCGCCCGAGCCCGCGGTCCTCAGACCCAGCGCCATGCCGACGCCCTGCCCGAGGCCATGGCCGAGCGAGCCGCCGATGATCTCGACGCCCGGCGTGGTGTCGAGGGTCGACATGTCGAGGCGGCTGTCGTCGGCGCCGTAGGTCGGCAGCTCGGCGAGGGGAATGACGCCGGCCTCGGCCAGCGCCGCCCAGAGCGCGATGGAATAGTGCCCGGTCGAGAGCAGGAAGCGGTCGCGCTCGGGCGCGGCGAGGTCGGCGGGATCGAAGCGCAGCTCGTGGAAATAGAGCGCGGCCAGGACATCGGCGATGCCGAGCCCCTGGCCGACATAGCCCTGTCCCGGCCCTTCGGCCATCAGCAGCATGTGACGGCGCATGCTGGTGGCATGGGCGCGAATGCGGGCCAGGTCGGGCTCGGCGGGCGGATGGTTGCGCAGCGCCATGGCTAGTGTTCCGACTCCAACGGTTCGTTCCGAACCGTCAGCCCGGAACATTCGCTGTTTCAATGCTTTGTGTTGTGCTTCCGACACCATGGTCAGGAACCAAGCGTCGGAGGCACAACACTAGTCTCTGTCGAGGCCGCCGCTGGCGTTGAGCCGCTCGGCGGTGATGTAGGGCGGCGCGTCGAGGGCGAGCCACAGCACGGCGGCGGAGACCTCGGCGATCTCGGCGCGCCGCCCGAGCGGCACGCGCCGGGTGCGCTCGGCGAGGAAGACCTCCACATCCGCCCGGCCCTCGATGCGCGCGAGGACGGCTTCGGTGGCGCGCTGCATCTGCGTGTCCATCATCCCCGGCGCGACGCTGTTCACCAGGACGCCGGAGGGCGCGAGCGCCACCGCCGCGGCGCGGGTGATGGAATCGACCGCCGCCTTGCTGGCGGCATAGGCGGCGTAGTTCGGCAGCGCCATGCGCGAGGCGGGCGAGGTGATGTTGACGATGCGCCCGCCGCCCTGCGCCGCCATGGTCCGGCCGGCCGCGGCGGTCAGGAGCGCCAGGGCCTTGACGTTGATCGCCAGCGTCCGGTCCCAGAGGGCCTCATTCATGTCGAGGAAGGCCTCGATGCCGCCATAGCCGGCATTGTTGACCAGGATGTCGAGCCCGCCCCAGGCCTCGGTCACCGCGGCGACGGTGCGCGTCGGCGCGCCGGGCGCGGTGAGGTCGCCGGCCAGCGGCAGCAGCGCCACGCCGGCGCTGCGGCAGAGGGCGAGGGTCTCCTCCACCCCCGCCGCGTCGAGGTCGGTCGCGGCAACGTCGACGCCCCGTCCGGCGAGGTCGAGGGCGATCTGGCGGCCGAGGCCGCCGCCGGCGCCCGTCACCAGGGCGCGCTTGCGCCAGATATCACTGTCCTTGGGCATGGCTTTTTCCATTGTTATTGCCCATGGTAACGTTACCATATGGATAGCGTCAAGAGCGGATGGGAGGAGGTCGGATCGATCTCAGCCGGCGCCCTCGCGATAGCGCTGCCAGTCGCGGTGCTGCGCCTCGGCCGCCGTGCGGAAATAGAAGATCTCGCTGCCCGCGGCGACGAGGAGGAAGCCATCGTCGAACACCTGCTGCCAGGTCTTGCCACGGCGCGGCACGGAGGCGAGCGGCTTGCCGGTCGGGCGCACCGCCGCCACGCATTCGGCGATCAGCGCCTCCACTTCCGGCGCATTGGTCTGCCCCGGCAGGCCGACGCTGCCGGAAAGGTCGGTCGGGCCGATGAACACCACGTCGACGCCGTCGACCTCGGCGATGGCGCGGGCGTTGCGCACGCCCAGCACCGTCTCGATCTGCACCATGATCAGCAGCTCGTCATGGGCGCGCTCCAGATAATCCCTGGCGACGCCGTAGCCGCTGGCGCGGGTGGCGTCCCAGGCATTGCCGCGCTTGCCCGCCGGCGGGAAGCGGCAGGCGTCGACGATCTCCCTGGCCTGCTCGGCGGTCTCGACCATCGGCACCAGCAGCCCCTCCGCGCCGGCATCGGCGATGCGGCGCAGATAGATCGGCTCGGAGGACGGCACGCGGATCACGGCCGTGGCGTCGGTGACCGCGGCGGCGCGCATCATCGCCATCGCCGCCTGCACGTCGCCCGGCCCGTGCTCCTGGTCCATGATGAAGAAATCGAAGCCGACGAGCGCCGTGATCTCGGCGAAGGTCGGGTCGGCGCTCTGCAGCCACATGCCGAACGACTTGCGGCCGGCCTTGAGATTGGCCTTGAGACGGTTCTGGCGGATCATGACGGACCTCGGCTCGGATGGGAGGTTGATGTGCCGGCAAAGCGTGCGAGCTTGGCGAGGAAGCCCGGGCGTTCGAGCACGGCCGGGTTGACGACGTCGTCGGGCACCAGGCCCCGCGCCGCCCGGATCATGCCGTGCGCCATCGTCTCCATGGTCAGGCGGGCGGCATCGCGGGTCGAGGGCAGCCAGTGCGGCGTCAGGATGACGTTGTCGAGCCCGAGCAGCGGATCGTCCGTCGGCAGGGGCTCGTGCTCGAACACGTCGAGGCCGGCGCCGGCGAACCAGCGCTCGCGCAAGGCCTGCACCAGCGCCGCCTGGTCGACGATCTCGCCGCGGGCGACATTGACGAGATAGGCGGTCGGCTTCATCAGCCGCAGCTGCGCCGCGCCGATCGAGCCGCGGGTGCGCTCGTCGAGCCGGACATGCAGGCTGACGATGTCGGCCTGGCGAAACACCTCGTCCAGGCTGTCGACCAGGGTCACGCCGAGGCGCGCGGCATCCGCCGCGGCCGCGCGCGGCGAATAGGCGACGAGCCGCATGCCCCAGGGCTGGGCGAGGCGGGCGAGCTCGCGCCCGCTGGCGCCGAGGCCGATGATGCCGAGCGTCTTGCCGGGCAGGTCCACGCCCATGACGCTGGGCTGCAGGTCCCAGCGCCCGGAGCGCACGAGCCGCTCCTGGCCGGGCAGGCGCTTGGCCAGCGCCAGCATCAGCAGGAAGGCGGACGACGCCGTGGCATGGGTGAGCGTATCCGGCGCGTTGAACACCGCGACGTCGGCGGCCGTGCAGGCCGCGAGGTCGATCTTGTCGGTGCCGGCGCCGGCGCGGCCGATGACCGTGAGCCGCTCCGCCCCGGCGGCGAAGGCGTCGGCCTTCACCCAGGGCCGGAACACCACGATCGCGTCGGCCCGGGCGACGTCCGCGGCCGTCACCTCCAGCGAATAGAGGCGGTCGAGATAGGTCGCATCCCCCGGCGGCGGCGCCTGGTCGCGCAGGAAGTCGACGGCGATGGCGGGGTGGGCCTCGTAGCAGTCGAGCGCGATGTCGGGGACGGCGAGCGCGCCGTCCGGGCCGAGATAGTCGCCGGTGTAGAACAGCGAGAAGCGTGCCATCCCTACCACCGCTTCAGCGTGTCTTCGGTCGAGACCTCGATCCGCGCCTCGGGCCGGGCGAGGATGTCCTCGCGCAGGCGGGTGCCGAGCCCGGGCCGGTCCGGCAGATGCAGGTGGCCCTCCCGCACCTCGATCCGGTCGGTCACCACCTCGTCGTACCAGCCGTCGATATAGCCGCGCACCGTCTCCATGATCAGCCCGTTGGGAATGTGCAGCATCAGGTGCGTCGCCGCCCACAGCGCCACCGGGCCGATGGTGTCGTGGCAGGTGATGGGCAGGAAATAGGTGTCGGCCATCGCCGCGATCTTGCGGCCCTCGGTGAGGCCGCCGCCCCAGGACAGGTCGGGCATGACGATGTCGGTCGCGCCGCGCTCGATCCAGGGCCGGAAGCCGAAGCGGGTGAAGACGCGCTCGCTCTGGCAGAGCGGGATGCGGGTCTCGCGCTTGAGGCGGACGAAGCTCTCGACATTGTCCGGCGGCATGATCTCCTCCAGCCACAGGATGTCGAGCGGCTCCAGCGCCCGGGCGATGCGCGTCGCCGTGGCGAGGTCCCAGCGGGCATGGCCCTCGATGGCGATCGCCATCCGCTCGCCCACGGCGCGGCGGATATCTTCCACGATGGCGAGGCCCGCCTTGAGCTCGTCCCCGCCGATGCCGTGGCCGCGCGGGCCGGCCGCGGTCTGCGCTCCCCACATCACCATCGGCTTGCGCGTGTCGACCGGGCCGGACAGGGTCGGCCCGAACTGGTCGAACGGCCAGATCTTCATGGCGGTGATGCCCTGCGCCAGCAGGCTCTCGGCGAGCTCGCCGGCCCGGCCGCCGAGCCAGGCGTCGAGATCGTCGTAGCGCCCGTGCCCGACGCAGGTGTTGTAGATGCCGATGCGGTCGCGGCTGCGCCCGCCCAGCATGGCGTAGATCGGCAGGCCGGCGTTCTGGCCGGCGAGATCCCACAGCGCCACGTCGATCGCCGAGATCGCCCGCATCTCCGCGCCGTAGGCGCCACAGAAATTGACCAGGGCGAACATGTTCGACCAGTGGTTCTCGATGTCGCGCGCATCCCGCCCGATCAGCAGCGGCGCGAACACGTCGTGGATGACCGCGGCGACGGCGCGCGGCAGGTAATAGGTCTCGCCGAGGCCGATCAGCCCGCTGTCGGTGTGGATGCGCACCCACAGATTGTTCGGCAGGGCCTGCCGGCCTGCGCCGCGCCTGGCCCATTCCGCCTGCGGCAACGCCTCGAACCAGACCGTCTCGACCTTGGTGATCCGCATCCCTGCCTCCTCAACCCTTGACCGCGCCGGCGGTGAGGCCGCGCAGGAGATGGCGCTGGATCGCCATGTAGAAGGCGACCGGCAGCACCGAGAACGTCACGCCCGCCGCCATCAGCACGAAGAGCGGCGTATCGAGCTGGGTCATCAGCGTCGCGAGGCCGAGCGAGGCGGTGTAGAGCTCGTTGCGGGTGATCAGCGTCGAGGCGAAGAGGTATTCGTTCCAGCTGGCGAAGAAGGCGATGACGCTGACGGCGACCAGGCCCGGCCGCGTCAGCGGCAGCAGCACCAGCCACAGCGCCGTCCAGCGGTTGCAGCCGTCGATCAGCGCCGCCTCGACCAGCTCGCGCGGCACGGCGTCGAAGGACGCCTTCAGCACCCAGGCGCACAGCGGCACCACGAAGGCGGTGTGCAGCAGCGCCAGCGCCCAGAGGCTGTCGGTCCAGCCGAGGCTGCGATAGAGCGCCAGCACCGGCGCCACAACCACCGCGGCCGGCATGATCTGGGTGAAGAGAAGCAGCAGGCCGAAGGCCGAGCGCCCCCTCCAGGCGAGGCGCGACAGCGCATAGGCGGCGGGGATGACCAGCACCAGCGTGGCGAGCACCGTCAGGCTCGCCACCAGGGTCGACAGCGCCAGCCAGCGCGCGATCGGCTTGTCCGAGAAGAGCTGGACATAGGCCGAGACGTCCAGCCCGTGCGGCAGCAGGGGCGGCGGGAAGGACAGCGACTCGCTCGACGAGCGCAGCGAGGACAGCACCATCCAGTAGACCGGGAAGAACACGATCGCCGAGACCAGCACGATGGCAAGGCCCCGCAGCGCGGCCTCGATCGGGAAGACGCGGCGGGCGGAGCGTCCCGGGGCGGCCGCGGTCATGACTCCGCCATCCCGCGCTGGACCAGGACGAAGGCGGTGGTGGCGATGGCCGAGATCAGGAAGCCGACCACCGCGATCGCGCCGGCATAGCCGAAATCATAGAAGCGGAACGCCTGCATGTAGATGGCCGGCGCCAGAGTGGTGGTGGCATCGACCGGCCCGCCGCCGGTGATCAGCCAGATCAGCGTGAACTGCTGCGTCGAATAGATGAAGCCGAGCACCGCCAGCAGCGCCAGGCTGCCGCGGATGCCGGGAAGGGTGATGTACCGGAACTGGCCGACGCGCCCTGCCCCGTCCATGGTCGCCGCCTCGTAGAGCTCGTCCGGCACCGCCTGCAGCGCCGAGAGCAACACCAGGGAATAGAACGGGAAGCCCTTCCAGACCGTCGCGGCGATGACGACCAGCATGGCGAGCGTCGGGTCGAGCAGCCATTGCGGGCTCTCCTCGACCCCGGGCAGGAGACGCACGAAGGCGTTGAAGACGCCGAAGCTCGGGTCGAGCATCAGCACGAAGGTGATCGCCACCGGCACTTCCGGGATCGCCCACGGCACGGTGAGCAGGCTGCGCACCAGGCCCCGGCCGCGGAAGCTCCAGTTCATCAGAAGCGCCAGGCCGAGCCCGACCGCCAGGATGATCGCGTCGACCGCCAGGGTGAACAGCACCGTGCGGCCGATCATCGCCCAGAAGTCGGGGTCGGCCAGCATCCGGCGATAGGTGTCGAGGCCGAATCCTGCCGGTGTCTCCAGGCTGGAGAGCGCGCCGCGCGCGATGGGGTAGAGGACGAGCGCCCCCTCCAGCGCCAGCATGGGCAGGATCAGGAGATAGGGAAAGGCGCGGCTGCCGATCACCCCGCCCCTCCTCACCCCGCCCCGCCGCGGACGCGAGGCGGGGCGCGGCACCGTCCGGGCCGGCGCCAGGCTCCCCGATCCAGTGCCGCCGCACACCCCGGCCAATCCGGTCACGGCGCCGTCAGATCCGCGCCGCCAGCGCCTCGAGCTGGCGCTGCGCCGCATCCATGGCCTGCTTGACCGAGCCGCCCGGCAGCAGGGCGCGCTGGAAGTTCTGCATGACGATGCGGCCGAACTGGTCGTCGGCATAGGCGAAGTCGCCCATCACGTCGATCGGCGAGACCTGCCTGGCCTCGTTGAAGCCGGTCACCCACGGCTTGTCGGCGAGGAAGCGCTTGAACGCCTCGGACTTCGCCGCAAGGTCGTAGGGCGGCATCACATAGAGGTTGGTCTGCATCAGATCGGCCATCACTTCCGGCGACAGGGCGAACTTGATGAACGCCATCGCGCCGTCCGAATTCTTGCCCTTCAGCGCGATCAGCGGATGGATGCGGTCGAGCGAACGGCGGCTCTCCCAGGGCGGCGGCGCGGAGAGGAGATCGGGATAGATGGCGGGGTTGGTGGCGCGCAGCACCACGACGGTCGGGTTGACGCCGAAGGCCTGCGCCACCCGCCCGTCGGCGGCGAGCCTGGTGATGGCGCTCTGCGCCGTGCCCTGCGGCACGCCCGCCTCGTAAAGGCGCTTCCACAGCTCCAGGCCCTTGACCACCTCGGCCGAATTGGCGAGCGGCGTGCGACCCTCGGCCCATTTGCCGCCATAGGGCAGGCAGAAGTTCTGCAGCTGGAACCACCATTCGCCGGAATCGGCGATGACGTTGGTGAGGGCGATGCCGAACTGCTCGGGCCGGCGGGTGAGCTTGGCGGTGGTCTCGACCCATTCGTCCGCGCTCGCCGGCGGCTTGAGGCCGGCCTTGTCGAACAGGCGCTTGTTGTAGACGAGCGCGAAGTTCACGTCGATCGCCGACAGGCCATAGAGCTTGCCGTCCTGGCGCAGGAAGGCGTGGCCCGGGCTCGGCGTGATGCCGAGGTCGCTCACCACGCCGTCGAGCGGCTCGGCGAGCTTGTACTTGCGGATCACCTGGGCGGCGAGGTCCGGCATCGCCATCAGCACGTCGGCGTCGATGCCGCCGGCCTGCGCCTGGATCACCACGTTGGCGACGTATTGGCTGGCCGGCCAGCCGGTCCAGTCGACGGCGTATTGCGACTGGGACTCGTTGAACTTCTTGAACAGCGCGTTCCAGCCCTCCTTCTCGCCGGGCTGGAACTGCTCCCAGCTCATCACCTTGAGCGGGATGCGGTCGGCGGCGCGCGCCCTGCGTCCGAGGGGCGCGGCGGCGAGCGCGGCGCCGGCTGCGGCGGCGAGCACCTGACGGCGGGTCGGACGAACGTCCGTCCACGCCGCGGCATGCGACCTGGTCATGATCCCTTCCTCCCTGTCGCGGCGGCCTGGCGCCCACGAGCAGCCGGTTCGCCGGCACATTGTTTTTTGTAAACAATCACAGACTAGGCTCGCTTCCGCCGGCCTGTCAAGCGGACCGGCTCACGTTCCGGCCCGGATCCGAAGCACCTCGTCCTGCGCCATGTGCTCCTGCAGCCGGCGATAGGCGCCGCCGATATGCTCTTCCATCGCCGCCGCGGCCGCCGCCTTGTCGCGCCGGCGCACCATGTCCAGGAGCAGGACATGGTCGCGGTACCAGGAGGTCAGATAGTCCTCCGGCAGCCCGTCGCGCAGCAGCAGGAAGACGAAGATCTGCGAGCGCAGCGCCTCCCAGGCGCGATAGAGCCGGCCGTGATGGGCGGCGCGGAACAGGGCGTCGTGGAAGTCGATGTCGAGCTCGGCGACGCGCCGCCGGGTCATCGATGCACGCGGAACCGATTGAAACAGCGTCAGAATTGCTTCCAGGGGCGCGAGGTCCGCGGCCGTCGCCCGCTCGCAGGCCTCGACCACCGAGAGGCGCTCGAGCGCCCGGCGCAGGCTGTAGATCTCCGCCGCGTCCTCCACCGAGACCTGGGCGACGGTGGCGCCGCGATGGGCCTCGTGCACCACCAGGCCCTCCCGTTCCAGACGGAAGATCGCCTGCCGCACGGGGCCGCGGCTGACGCGGAGGCTCTCGGCGAGCTCGTCCTCGATCAGGCGGTCGCCGCCCTTGAGGCGACCGCTCAGGATGGCCTCGCGCAGGGAGTCGACGACATCGTCGGTGAGGACGCGCCGCTCGCGGCGCTGCAGGAAATCGGTGGCGGGGCTCTTGCTCATGGCAGCAGTATATTGTTTACAATTAGGATCACGCCAGCAAAAAAACGGCAGCAGCACGATGCGCATCTTCAAGGTGAACTGGTATCCGCCGCAGAGCGAGGAGTTGGAGCGCCTGTTCGGCGGCCTGGTCGAGTTCGATATCGATCCGGCACGCGAGGATGCGGACTACCGCATCGATCCCGAGCGCTGCCGCGCCGCCGACGCGCTGATCAACTGCTCCGCCACCCATCGCCTGCCGGCCGCGGTCGACGACTTCGCGCGCTGCCGCATCGTGGTCCGCGAGGGCGTGGGCTACGACAATCTCGACCTCGAGGCCTGGGGGGCGCGCGGCGTGCCGGTCTGCAACGTGCCGGATTACGGCACCACCGAGGTCGCCGATCACGCCATCGCCCTGATGCTCGCCCTCACCCGCGGCACCGCCACCTATGGCGAGGCGCTCAAGCGCGATCCGGCCGGCGGCTGGCGCTTCGATGCCGCGCCGCTGATCCGGCGCCACCGGCACGCCACCTTCGGCGTCGTCGGGCTCGGCCGCATCGGCCTCGCCGCGGCCCGGCGCGCCGCGGCCTTCGACATGCGGGTGGTGTTCTACGATCCCTATCTGCCGAGCGGCATGGAGCTCGCCCTCGGCTTCGAGCGCCTTCATGCCCTGACCGACCTGATGGCCGCCAGCGACGTGGTGAGCGTGCACACCCCGCTCAACGAGGAGACCCGCGGCTTCGTCGGCGCCGCAGCCTTCGCGGCGGCCAAGCCGGGCCTCGTCCTGGTCAACACCGCGCGCGGACCGATCGTCGACCTCGACGCCCTGCACGCGGCGCTGCGCGACGGGCGCATCGCCGGCGCCGGCCTCGACGTCCTGCCCAGGGAGCCGGCCGACGCCGCCCATCCCCTGATCCATGCCTACGCCGCCCGTGAGCCCTGGCTGGAGGGCCGCCTGGTCCTGACGCCGCACGCCGCCTTCTACAGCCCCGATGCGATGCGGGACATGCAGCGCAAGGCGGTCGAGGTGATCGTCGCCTATATCAGGGACGGCCGCCTCACCAACTGCGTGAACCGGCCTTTCCTGAAGGCCGGTGCGCCCATCCGGGCAAGCGCCTGACCTCGTGACGCCGCGGCGGGAGCCGGGCGGGCCGAAGAGGCCGCGCCCGGCCTTGCCTGCATCGGTATGCATTGCGCCCGGCATCGTGCATAATGCTGCGCCGGCCCGGATCGGGGCCTTCAGGAGACAGCGTGTGAGCGGCACCGACAAGCCCCCCCGCCCCCCGAGGAACGGGCCGCCCCGCAAGAAATACTCCTCCTCCATCGACGTCGCCCGCCTCGCCGGCGTATCCCAGGCCGCGGTGTCGCGCGCCTTCACGGAAGGAGCGAGCGTCTCGGCCAAGACGCGCAAGAAGGTGATCGCCGCGGCCGAGGAGCTCGGCTATCGGCCGAGCGTCATCCCACGCATCATGCTCACCCACAAATCCTCGCTGATCGCCATCGTCAGCGGCGGATTGTACAACCCGTTCTATGCCGGGATCGTCGAGCTGTTCTCCCGCGAGATCCAGAAGAACGGCAGCAACGTCCTCCTGTTCTCGGTCGACCATGGCGAATATATCGACGAGATCATCCCGAAGATCCTCGGATTCCGTGTCGACGGCATCATCTCGGCCCTGTCCATCATCTCGCCCGAGGCGGCCGAGAGCTGCGCCAAGATGAGCGTGCCCGTGGTGCTGTTCAACGGCAAGGTGCGCAACCAGTGGGTCGCCTCGGTCTGCAGCGACAATGTCGCGGGCGGGCGCGAGATCGCCGCCCTGTTCGTGCGCCGCGGCGCCAGGCGCTTCGGCTACATCGCCGGCAAGAAGGGCAACATGGCCAACGAGGACCGCCTGGCCGGGTTCGTCGGCGAGCTGATCGAGCGCGGCGAACGCGACGTCCGCATCGCCTACGGCAATTTCCGCTACGAGGAAGGCTTCACCGCGGCCTGCGAGCTCCTCGGCAGCGGCGAGCGGCCGGACGCCATCTTCTGCGCCAACGACCTGATGGCCATCGCCACCGTCGAGGCCTGCCGCTCGAGGTTCGGCCTCAGGGTGCCGGAGGACATCATGGTCGCCGGATTCGACGACATTCCCGCCGCCTCCTGGCCGAGCCACGACCTCACCACCCTGCGCCAGGACGGGCCGCGCATGGTCTCCGAGGCCCTCGCCATCCTCGAGCGCATGATCTCGGGCGAGCAGCAGTCCGGCGGCGCCCTGCAGCTCGTCCCCGTTCCGCTGATCGAGCGCGGCAGCACCCGCCGCCCGGAGTGAGGGCGTGGTGGGGACGCAATGAATGGTCGTGCACGATCGGATCGGGATCGAGCATAACCGGCTCGGTCCGTGTTCGCGTGGATGGCCGGGTCAAGCCCGGCCATGACGCAGCGGTTGCGGCGAACGGAGACCGGCGGTGCCTCCCTCACGGGGGTTGATCTTTCCGTTTTGCAAAGCTATTCAAATCGACATCCGAGCCGCGCACGACCGGCTTCGGCGGGATTCCTCCCAAGACTTCGCCGGCGGCAGCGCCCCAGCCGCCGCCGGCGCTTCCGAGGGTTCCGCGGCTCGATCATGGGAGGAGGAACGATGACGCAACCCGTCGGGATCGGCATGATCGGCTATGCCTTCATGGGCAAGTCGCACTCGCTGGGCTACAGGGACGTCGCCGCCATCGCGCCGCCCGAGGTGCCCCGCCCCCGGCTGGTGGCGATCTACGGCCGCGATGCGGCGCGCCTGGAGGAGGCGCGCGAGCGCTATGGCTGGGAGCGGGCGACGACCGACTGGCACAGCATCGTCGAGGACCCCGCCGTCACGCTGGTCGACAATGCCGGGCCGAACAGCCTGCATGTCGAGCCGACCATCGCCGCCGCGCGCGCCGGCAAGCACGTCTATTGCGAGAAGCCGCTCGGCCCGACCGCGGCGGACGCCTTCCGCCTGTGGCAGGAGGCGGAGGCCGCCCGTGTCCGGCACATGTGCGCCTTCAACTACCGCTTCTTCCCGGCGCTGCAGCTGGCCCGCACCCTGATCCAGTCGGGCGAGCTCGGTGCCATCCACCATGTCCGCTCCAACTTCCTGGTGTCCTCCGCCCTCGACACGCAGCGCCGGCGCGGCTGGCGCGACGATGCGGCCGCCGCCGGCGCCGGGGCGCTCGGCGACCTCGGCTCGCACCATATCGACGCGGCGCGCTTCCTCCTCGGCTCCGACCCCGTCCGGGCCAGCGGCCTCACCCGCGTCGCCGTGGCGCAGGACTCGGCCGGACAGGCCATCGAGACCGACGACCTCTTCGCCGCCATCCTCGAGTTCGACAACGGCGCCGTCGGCGTGCTGGAAGCCTCGCGGGTCGCCGGCGGGCATCTCGTCACCAGCCGCATCGAGGTCGACGGCTCGAAGGGCTCGCTGCAATTCTCGATGCAGGCGCTGAACGAGCTGCGCGTCGCCGGCCCCGACCGCGCCTTCCGCACCATCCCGGTGATCCGCGCCGAGGATCCCTACCAGCCGAACTGGTTCCCGGCCGGCCATCCCCTCGGCTGGGTCGACACGTTCTCGCACGAGGCGATGCACATCCTCGGCGCCGTCGCCGGCCTGCATGCGGTGGCGCCGATCGGCGCCACCTTCCGCGACGGCTACTACTGCGCCGAGGTGGTCGAGGCGATCCTGGACTCGAGCCGCCGCCGGGCGGCGGTCGACATCGCCTATCGCAATCTGGAGGCCCAGTCGTGAGCGCGCGCATCTTCGTCAGCTGGCCGGGCTACTCCGCCGACGATCCGGAGACAGGCGGCCGCCTGGTCGCGGCCGGCCACGAGCTGATCCTGGCGCCCAAGCTCGGCGCCCGCAGCGAGGACGAGCTGATCGCCCTGTCGGGCGACGCCGTCGGGGCCATCGTCTCGACCGATCCCTTCACCGCCCGGGTGCTGGCCGCCAATCCGAGGCTCCGGATCATCGCCCGGATCGGCGTCGGCACGGATTCGATCGACGCGGCTGCGGCAGCCCGGCACGGCGTCGCCGTCTCGATCACCCCCGGCATGAACGCCGAGCCGGTGGCCGACCAGACCCTCGCCCTGATCCTGGCGCTCATCCGCCGCGTCGTGCCGCAGGACGGCGCGGTCAAGGCCGGCCGCTGGGACCGGGTCGGTGCGCACACGCCTTCGGAGCTGCCGGGCAAGACCGTCGGCCTCGTCGGCGCCGGCACCATCGGCCGGGCGGTGGCGCGGCGCCTTCGCGGCTTCGACGTGTCGATCGTCTATTTCGACCGGCAGGCGCCCGACCTCGAAGGCGCCCGGCGGCTCGACAGCCTCGAGGACCTGCTCGCCGTCGCCGACATCGTCTCCCTGCACGCGCCGCTGCTGCCGGAGACGCGCCACCTCATCGATGCGCCCGCGCTGGCGCGGATGAAGCCGACGGCGCTGCTCATCAACACCGCGCGCGGGCCCCTGGTCGACACGTCGGCCCTGTTCGAGGCGCTGCGTCGCGGCACCATCGCCGGCGCCGGGCTCGATGTGTTCGAGGAGGAGCCGCCGGGCGAGGAGCGGCTCGCCGGCATCCCCAACCTGGTCTGCTCCGCCCATATCGGCGGGCTCAGCCACGAATCGATCCGCCGCATGACCATCTCCGCCACGGACAGCGTGCTGGCGGTGCTGGGCGGAGCCGTGCCGCCGACCGTGATCAATCCCGAGGTGCTCGGCGCCGGCGGCGGGCGGGCGGGATCATGACCGTGCCGCTGAAGCAGCGCCTCGCGGCGCGGGACCTGCTGGTCGGCACCTGGGTGAAGACGCCCTCGGCCATCGTTGCCGAAGTGCTCGCCGGCACCGGGCTCGACCTCCTCTGCCTCGACGCCGAGCACGCGCCCTTCGATCGCGGCGACCTCGACGCCGCGGTGCTCGCCTGCCGCGCCCTTGCCATGCCGGTGCTGGTGCGCGTCCCGAGCGCGGCGCCCGAGACCATCCTCAACGCCCTCGACCTCGGCGCCACCGGCGTGGTGGTGCCGCATGTGGTCGACGGCGCCTCGGCCGCGACGATCGCCCGCGCCGCCCATTACGGTCCGGGCGGGCGCGGGTATGCCGGCTCCTCCCGGGCCGCGAACTACACGCGCACAAAGATGCCGCAGCACCTCGCCGCCTCCCGGGCCGCCACCGTGGTGGTGGCGCAGATCGAGGATGCCGAGGCGGTCGAGGCGATCGAGGCGATCGCCGCCGAGCCGGGCCTCGACTGCCTGTTCATCGGCCGAGCCGACCTCGCCGTGTCCTATGGCGCCGCGAGCGCCGCCGATCCCGTGGTGATCGCCGCGGCCGAGCGCATCTGCGCCGCCGGCCTCGGCGCCGGCCGGGCGGTCGGCATGTTCGTGCCCGACCTCGCCGAGGTGCCGCGCTGGCGCGGGCTCGGGGTCAGCCTGTTCCTCCTGGAATCCGACCACACCTTCCTGATCCGCGGCGCGGCCGCCCTGGCGGCCGCGGTCAGGGCCCCTGCCTGACCAAGGAGAGAGACCATGAAAGTTGCACTCGTGACCGGCGGCTCGCGCAGCCTCGGGGCGGACATGGCCAAGGCGCTCGCCGCCGACGGCTGGGCGGTGGCGGTCAACTTCGTCCAGGCGGCGGACCGCGCGAGCGCGGTGGTCGAGGCGATCCGCGCCGCCGGCGGCACCGCCGCCCCGGCCCGCTTCGACGTCACCGACGAGGAAGCCGTGACCGCCGGCCTCGATGCGATCGCGCGCGAGCTCGGCCCGGTCGACCTCATCGTCAACAACGCCACCGGGCCGCAGCCGGAAATGCCACTGATGGAGCAGTCCTGGCGGACCTATCTCGACCAGCTCGAATTCTTCGTGAAGGCGCCGCTGATCCTGCTCAAGGCCGTGCTGCCGGACTGGCGCCGCCGCAAGAGCGGCCGCGTCATCAATATCGGCTCCGAGGTCGCCGAGCTGGGCAACCCCTATTTCGGCAACTACGCCTCCGCCAAGGGCGCCATGCTGAGCATGACCCGCTCCTGGGCCACCGAGCTCGCGCCCGAGGGCATCACCGTCAACCTGGTCGCGCCCGGCTGGATTCCGGTCGAGCGCCATGCCGGGGCGACGCAGGCGCAGCTGGACTGGTACCGCGAGCGCGTGCCGCTCGGCCATTTCGGCGGGCCCGGCGACGTGGCGGCCATGGTGGCGTTCCTGGCCTCGGACAAGGCGGATTTCATCACCGGGCAGAAGATCGCGGTGAATGGCGGGCGGACCTTGCTGTAGCAGGGCGGTTGCGGAAGGAGGCCCGACAGAGATCGACAGCCTCGACCGTCATGGACGGGCTTGTCCCGTCCATCCACGCGAACGCGACGAAGGTCAATTTTCGACGCGGTTTCGGCTGCATTTGCTATCGCATCCGCCGGTGTTCGCGTGGATGGACGGGACAAGCCCGTCCATGACTACCCGCTGGAGCTGCAGCCATCTCGGTTTTCTCTGACCTTGCCCGCTCCCGCGAAAGCTCGCTGACCATCCCCCTACTTCACCACACCGATCTTGCCGCGGTCGATCGTGGCCGCCACGGCGACCAGGATCACGGCACCGAAGACGATGTTCTGCACCGCCGGATCGAAGCCCAGCACGACCGATCCGATGCGCACCGCCACCGCGATCAGCCCGCCGATGAGGCTCGCCCCCATGCCGCCGACGCCGCCTGAGATGGCGGTACCGCCGACGATCACGCCGACGATCGCCGGCAGCAGCAGGTTCTGCGCCAGGGTCGGGGCACTGTACAGCGTCTGGGAGACCAGCAGCAGTCCCGCCAGGGCCGCGCAGGCCGCCGACGCGGCATAGGCGAGGACGCGGGTGCGGGTCCTCCCGACCCCCGACATCATCGCCGGCAGCTCGGCCGCGCCGATGGCGTAGACGGAGCGGCCGAACCGGAGATAGCGCAGGGCCAGCACCAGGGCGAGCCAGACCACCATCACCAGGATCACCGCGTTGGGCACGCCGGCCGTGCGCTCGGCCAGCACGTCGATCAGGCGATAGCCCGGCTCGATCGGCAGGGCCGTGGCGTCTGTGACCACCAGCGCGGTGCCCGAGAGGATGCCGAGCGTGCCGAGCGACACCACGAAGGAGGGCATCTGCAGCCGCGCATGCAAGGCGCCCTGCAACGCCCCGACCAGCGCCGCGCCGGCGAGGATCACCGGCACCGCGGCGGAGCCGAGGCTCGGCGTGAGGAGGCTGGCCATCACCCCCGCGAGCGAGGCCATCGCCGCGATGGAGAGGTCGATGCCGCCGAGCAGGATCGGCAGGCTCGCCCCGAACACCAGAAGCAGCAGCGGCGCCGCGTCGACCGAGAAGCCCGCCAGCGCCCGCGGTGCCAGGATGCCCGGCGCCCAGACCGCGACGCCGGCAACGATGGCGAGAAGCACGAGGCCCGGTCCGAGGGCGCGCAGGCGCTCGCCGGTGCGCGGTGGGCCGGGGCGGGCTGCAGTTGGAGTCATGACGTCCTCCATGATCGTTCCATGGTGCTTGCGAGGAGGCAAGGCGGGCGGCCCCGCCGTTCCCGGTGGCGCAAGGGGCGGACCACTCGTGGCAGCCGCGGCGTCGGTGGGAGCTTTCGCCCAGGAACCACGCCGTCATGGCCGGGCTCGACCCGGCCATCCACGCGAACACCTCCGGACGACAACACAGGCACCCACCCGTGTCGGCGCCAAGATGGACTCAGGTCGAGGTCGCGTGGATGGCCGGGTCGAGCCCGGCCATGACGGCAGCGGGTGGGGCAGCCGCCAGCACGCGTCCTGCCGCGATTCCCAACCCGGAGACCGCCCGAGCGGCCTCCACCGCTCCGGAATCGCCGGACTATGGCTCGACACAGCATCCACGCCCCCTCTCACACCATCGCCCGCACAACGTCTTCCTCCGCCGGCGGATGCGCGGCGAGGTCGTCGAAGCTCCTGGTGACGGCGCCGTCGCGCATCACGTGCAGGCGGTCGGCGAGCGACAGCACCTCGTCCAGCGTGTCGCCGATCATCAGGATGGCGAGGCCGCCGGCCGCCAGGTCGCGCATGGCGGCGAAAAGGTCGGCGCGGGCGCCGGGATCGAGGCCGCGGGTCGGATGGTCGAGCACCAGGAGCTTCAGGTTCGCGCCGAGCAGCCACTTGGCGAGCACCGCCTTCTGCTGGTTGCCGCCGCTCAGCCGGTCGATGCGCTCGCCGATGCCGGGGGCCTTCAGGCGCAGGCGGTCGGCCCAGCGCTCGGCCTCGCGCCGCTCGCGCCGGCGGTCGATGATCATCCCGCCCCGGCCACAGCCCAGGCCGAAGGTCAGCGCGATGTTCTCGGCGATGCTCTGGCCCGCGATCATGCCCTCGGCCTTGCGCTCGGCCGGCAGGTAGCCGATGCCGAGCCCGATGGCGTCGATCGGCCCGCGGATGCGCACGGAGCGCCCCTCCAGCGCGATCGTGCCGGTGACGCGCTCGTGCAGGCCGAACAGCGCCCGGCAGAGCTCCTCGGCGCCGGACGCCTGCACGCCGATCAGCGCCACGATCTCGCCGGCGCCGACACGAAGGTCGACCCCGTGCACGCGGCCGGGGACGCCGAGGCCGCGCATCTCCAGAAGCGGCGCCGGCGGCGGCCGGCGCGGCGCGGCGGCGCGATCCTCGACGAGGCGCTGGCGCCCGACCATGAGCTCGTAGAGCTCGTCCGGATCGGTCTCGCCGCGCCGGCGCTCGGCGACCTTCACCCCGTCGCTGAGCACGTAGACGCGGTCGGAGATGTCGAGCACCTCGTCCATGCGGTGCGAGATGAACACCACCGAGGCGCGGCTGCCGAGCCGGCGCACCTGGCGGAACAGCGCCTCGATATCGGAGCGGCCGAGCACCGAGGTCGGCTCGTCGAACAGCACGACGATCTCGCCCTCGACCGTCTCCTCGATGGCGAGCACCTTGGCGAGCTCGACCATCTGGCGTTGGGCGAAGCCGAGCGTCGCCACGGGCACGTCCGGCGCCACGTCGAGCTCGATCTTGTCGAGCTGGCGCCGGGCCGCGTCGAACAGGCGGCGCCAGCGCATCCAGCCGAAGCCGTGGAAATCGGTCGGCTTGTCCAGGAAGATGTTCTCCGCGACGGTCAGGGCCCCGACCAGCGACTGCTCCTGGTGGACCATGCCGATGCCGAGGCCGCAGGCCTCACGCGGCGAGGACAGGCGGACCGGGCGGCCGCGCAGGCGCATCTCGCCCTGGTCGGGCTGGTGCACGCCGGCGATGGTCTTGACCAGGCTCGACTTGCCCGAGCCGTTCTGGCCGATCAGGCCCAGCACCTCGCGCGGGAAGAGGTCGACATCGACGCGGTCGAGCGCGAGCACGCCGGGAAAGCGCTTGACGATGCCGCTGAGCGCGACGACGGGCGTCATTTCACCACCCTCAGCTTGCGGATCAGGGGATAGCCGCCGATCGCGACGGCGAGCATGATGGCGGCGCCCTCGATGATCTGCTGGATCAGCGGGCTGGCGCCCACCAGCACCATGCCGTTCTCGAGCACCTGCAGGATCAGGACGCCGACGGCGGAGTGCAGCACGCCGCCGCGGGCCCCGCTCAGCAGCGTGCCGCCGATGACCGCGGCGCTGATCGCGGGGAAGAGGAAGTTCTGGCCGGCGGTGGGGTTGCCGACGCCGATCTGGCTGGTCAGGAACACGCCGGCGAGCGCCGCCGCAAGGCCCGAGATCGCATAGGCCGCGATCTTGACGCGCCCGATCGGCAGGCCGGCAAGACGCACCAGACTCTCGTCCTCGCCGATGGCGTAGCTGAGCCGCCCGAAGCGCGTCATCCGCTGCGCCACGACGCCAAGGACGACCACCGCCGCGGCGCCGTAGACGATCGGTGAGAGGCCGGCGACCTTGGTCGTCGACAGGGCGAGCAGCGAGGCATCGAGGATCTGCGGCTGGCGGGCCGGGAACAGCAGCGCCGCGATGCCGAGGCCGACGAACCAGGTGGCGAGCGTCACGATCAGCGAGGGCATGCGCAGGGCGTGATGCAGCACCCCGTTGACGAGACCGAAGGCGAGGCCGCCGGCCAGGGCCGCGGCGACGCCCCACCAGCCGAGCGCCAGCATCGTGCTGGAATTGGCCACCAGCAGCGACAGGCCGATGCCGGTCATCGCCGTGACACCCTCGACGGAGAGGTCGATCGAGCCCTGCAGGATGACGAAGGTCATGCCGACGGCCAGGATCAGCGGCACGGCGCTCGCCTCCAGGATGGCCTGCAGGTTGGCCAGGCTGGCAAAATGCGGGCTGGCGACCGAGAACGCCGCGGCGAGCACCGCGAGCGCCGCCGCCGGCCCCCAGTCGGCGAGCCCCGGTGCCGCCCGGCGCCGCGACGCCCCGGCGCCGGCGGGTCGGCGCGGCCAGGCGCCCGACGAGATGAGACCCTTCTCGGCCTGCACCTGCATCGGATCGGTCACTTGTTGGCGCCGGGCGGGATCTGTCCGGGCGAGGTCGCCCAGAAGTTCGCCTTGATCCTGGCGTAGGTGTAGTCGGCGAGGTCAGGCTTGGCGGCCAGGATGGCGGCGGCGTTGTCCTTCGTCACCAGGGTCTGCTGCAGCCAGAAGTCGCGCTGGGCCTCGGTGAGCTTGGCCACGTCGACGTCGCCGGAGGCGGCGGCATAGGCCAGCGCCGCGGTCACCGCGCCCTGCCCGACCGCATCGACCTTGATGGTCGACAGCATGTCGCCGCTGGCGACGAGCTTGATGGCATCGCTCGACCCGTCCGAGCCGGTGACCGGGATCTTGCCGTTGAGGCCCTTCTCGCGCAGGGCCGCGACCGCGCCGATCGCCATGCCGTCATTGGCGGAGAAGATGCCGTTGAGATCGCCGCCGTAACGTGCCAGCCAGGCGCGGACCAGGTTCTGCCCCTTGGTCGTGTCCCAGTCGCCGACCTGGGTGTCGAGCAGCTTCATGCCGGGGCATTCGGCGAGCGCCTTGGCGAGGCCGGCGAGGCGCTGCTTGGCCGGCGGGTTGTCCGGGATGCCGCCGAGCGCCACGATGTTGCCCTTGCCGCCCAGCGCCTTGCACAGGGCCATGCCGTTGCGGTAACCGGAGTCGACCCCGTCGAAGGAGGTGTTGGCGACCCAGTTCGGCGAGGCCGTGTCCCAGGGATGGATCGATTCCGGGCGGTTCCACAGGGTGATGATCGAGGCGTCGGCATCGGCCGCACGCTGCACCAGCGCCTTGGTGAAGGCGTTGGAGGCCGGGTCGACCACCACGACGCAGCGGGCGCAGCCGGCCGCGAAGATGGCGCCGAACTGCTGCAGCAGCTTCTGGCCCTGGAAGTCGCTGGCGAGGACCTGGACCTTGCCGCCGACGGACTCGGCGACGGCCTTGGCGCCGAGCGCCACGTCGGCCCAGTACTCGCTCGTGGTGGAGCCGACGCCGAGATAGAAGCGCTCGACCTTCTCCGCCCGCGCCGGCGTCGCCAGCATCACGCCGAGACTCAGCGCCAGGGCCGTGGCGCGCAGGCCAGATCGCATCGTTGCATAGTTAGCCATTTACTCCTCCCCTCGATTTTTCGGAAAAATATTCATCTTTTCCGCGATGAAGCTGTTGAATCGAGCTTAATCATACTTTGCATTGCTTTGCAAATTGCTGCAAACGAAGTGGCTGCGAAGTCAGCACGTCTCTCCTGCGAGGTGGTGGTCGCGTGGATGGCCGGATCAAGTCCGGCCATGACGGAACCGTCGAGGATGACGCGAAGAGGACGGCTCCACGCTCGACCGTCATGGGCGGACTTGATCCGCCCATCCACGCGCACACAGGTAGTTCAGGAACGGGTAACCGGCAGGTACCAACCATCCTCGCCACGTTTCGGCGAGATCACAGCCGATCTCGCCGGAGAAAGCTCTCCGACCGCCCCCTCACCCCGCGCGGAACGCCTCCGACACCGGCACGCTCGCCCATTCCCCCGTCTCCGCGGCGCGGTAGGCGGCGTCGATCACCTGCGACACGTGCAGGGCCTCCTCGAAGCTCGGGCTGGCCTTGGTGTCGTTGCGCATCACAGCCTCGATGGCCCGCCGCGCGGTGATGACGAAGGCTTCGCCATAGCCGAGTCCCTGGCCCTGCGCGTACCAGAACGGCGCCGCCTCCGGGTGGATGCCGCCGAGCATGATGCGGCGGAAGCCGCCGGTCGTCTGCGGATCGGCGGCGGAGAAGAACTCGAGCTCGTTGTTGCGCTCCCATGTGAACTTGAGCGAGCCCTTCGTCCCGATCACGGTGAAGCCGAGATCGGACTTGTGGCCGGTCGCGGCCCAGGAGGCGTGCACCGAGCCGACCGCACCGCTGGCAAACTGCACCAGCGTCGCGGTGAGGTCGTCGACCGTCACGGGCCTGGCCGACGGGCTGCCTTGCGGGCGGGTCTCGTAGAAGCGGCGGGTGCGGGCGGCGATCGCCTCCACCGGCCCCATCAGCGCGCAGGCGATGTCCATGATATGCGAGCCGATGTCGCCGAAGGCCCCGCCGCCGGCGACCGCCTTGTCGAAGCGCCAGGCGAAGGGCAGCGCCGGATCGGCGGCATAGTCCTGGAAGAAATGCCCCTCGAAATGCAGGAGATCGCCGAGCTCGCCGTCGGCGATCAGCTTGCGGGCGAACTCGATCCCCGGCCAGGTCCTGTAGGAGAAGTTGACGACGTTGACCTTGCCCGACTGCCGGGCGGCGCGCGCCATGCGCTCCGCCGCCTCCACCGTGTTGGCGAGCGGCTTCTCGCAGAACACGTGCTTGCCGTGCTCGAAGGCGTCGATGGCATATTGGGCATGGCTGTCGTTCGGCGTGATGACGATGACCACGTCGATGTCCTCGCCCCGCGTCACCCGCTTCCAGTCGGTGGTGTGGTCGGCCCAGCCCCAGCGCCGCGCCCCCTCGCGGGCGGCTTCGGCGACGATATCGGCCATCCGCACCATCTCGATGGCCGGCAGGTCCGGCCACAGGAAGGCGCCGATATTGCGCAGCGCCAGGCTGTGCATCTTGGCCATGTAGCCGGAGCCGATGATTCCGAACCTTATGCGTTCCACGGATGTACCTCGTTGGGTCTGGCAGGGGCCGGGCAAGGCATCCGCCCGCCGGCGGCGGAGGGAAAGCCCGGGATGTCGTCGGCGCGGCCTGCGGCTCAGCGGATGCTGCGGCCGCCATCGACGGGAATGGTGAGGCCGGTCATGAAGGAGGCGTCGGCGCTGGCCAGGAAGGCGATGACACCAGCCACCTCGTGCGGCTCGCCGATGCGGCCGATCGGATGCTTCCTGAGCACCGCCTGCTCGGCCGCCGCCTCGTCGGGCGCCGCGGCGAGCCAGGTCGTGACCATGCGGGTGCGGATCGCCGCCGGGCAGACGCAGTTGACGCGGATCTTGTCGGGCGCGAGGTCGAGCGCCAGCGAGGCCGTCATCGAGACGAGGCCGCTCTTGGAGGCGCTGTAGGCCACCATGCCCTCGGTGCCGCGGATGCCGGTGATCGAGCCGACATTGACGATCGCCCCGCCGCCGGCCCGCCGCAGCGCCGGCACCGCGGCGCGGCAGCCGAGGAAGGCGCTCGTCAGGTTGGTGTCGATGAGATGGTGCCAGAGCGCCAGGCTGGTCTCCTCCACCGTGCCGCTCTCGCGCACCCCGGCATTGTTGACCAGCACGTCGAGGCGGCCGGCCTCGGCCGTGACCGTCTCGATCGCCCGCCCCCAGTCGGCCTCGTCGGTGACGTCGAGATGCAGCGGGCGGGCGGCGCCGAGGTCGAGCCCGTCGGTCCGGCGCCGATGGGCGGCGTAGACGGTGCCGCCCTCGGCGAGGACGCGCCGGATCGTCTCGAGGCCGATGCCGGTCGAGGCGCCGGTCACCAGCACCACCTTGTCCTCGAAGCGCTTCATGATGTCTTCCCTGCGGCCCTTTGGCCGATTCTCTCCGACGCGGCGTCGCCGCGCCCGCATGCCGCCCGGGCGGCATGCGAAAAGAACAGTTGCATAGCTTTGCAAAAAAGGGAAGATGCCGACAACGAGAAGCCGCCGCGCTTCGCCGGCCCGGCGCCGGCGAGCGGTCGGGGCGGCGTGCCCGGCACGTCGACAGATCGACGGCCTGAGACGACGAGGAGACAGGAATGTCCAAGCCGGCCCAATCCTTCGAGCTGACGGCGGCCCAGGCCACGGTGCTCTACCTGCAACGGCAGATCTCGGCCTTCGACGGCCGGCGCCGGCGGCTGGTGGCCGGCATGTTCGGCATCTTCGGCCACGGCAATGTCGCGGGCATGGGCCAGGCGCTGGACGAGTATGGCGAGGCGCTGCCGTTCTACCAGCCCAAGAACGAGCAGGCGATGGTGCACGCCGCCATCGGCTACGCCAAGGCGACGAACCGGACGTCCGTGCTCGCCTGCACCGCCTCGATCGGCCCGGGCTCGACCAACATGCTGACCGGGGCGGCGACGGCGACCGTCAACCGCATCCCGGTCCTGCTCTTCGCCTCCGACACCTTCGCCCATCGCCGTCCCGGCAACGTGCTGCAGCAGCTCGAGCACCCGATCGAGGCCGAGGTCTCGGTCAACGATTGCTTCCGGCCGGTCAGCCGCTTCTTCGACCGCATCTCCCGGCCCGAGCAGCTCCTCACCGCCCTGCCGGAGGCGATGCGGGTGCTGACCGACCCGGCCGAGACCGGCGCGGTGGTGATCGCCTTCCCGCAGGACGTGCAGGGCGAGGCCTTCGCCTATCCCGCCGCCTTCTTCGAGGAGCGCACCTGGACCATCCGCCGCCGCGTGCCGCACGAGGACGACATCGCCGAAGCCGCGGCGCTGCTGCTGAAAGCCCGCCGTCCGCTCGTCATCGCCGGCGGCGGCGTGCGCTACTCGCAGGCCGAGGCGGCGCTCGTCGCCTTCTGCAACGGCTTCGGCATTCCCGTCGCCGAGACCTTCGCCGGCAAGGGCACCGCGCGGGACGCCGAGCTGCTGCTGGGCGGCGCCGGCGTCACCGGCACCGGCGCCGCCGGGCGCATCGCCGAGGGCGCCGACCTGGTGCTCTGCATCGGCACCCGCCTGCAGGACTTCGCCACCGGCTCGCGCTCGGGCTTCCACGATCCCGCCGTGCGCTTCGTCGGCATCAACGTCAACGCCGCCGATGCCCACAAGCTCGGCGCCGCCGCGGTGGTCGGCGATGCCCGCCTGTCGCTCGAAGCGCTCGCCGGCCGGCTGAAGGCGGAGGGCTACGCCACATCGCCGGCCTATCGGCAGGAGGCGCGCGCGGCCGTGTCGGCCTGGAAGGACCGCTATGCCGCCGACATCCTGCATAAGCAGGGCCAGCCGATGAACCAGGGCACCATCACCCGCCTGGTCAACGAGGCGGCGGGCGCCGGCGACGTGGTGGTCGCGGCCGCCGGCACGCCGCCGGGCGAGATCCTCAAGGCCTGGGACAACGGCGCCGGCTCCGACTGCTTCCTGGAATTCGGCTTCTCCTGCATGGGCCACGAGATCCCGGCCGGCCTCGGCGTGCGCATCGCCCGGCCCGACCAGGGCGAAGTCTATGTCGTCATCGGCGACGGCACCTATCTCCTGTCGCCGACCGAGCTGGTCACGGCGGCGCAGGAAGGGCTGAAGGTCACGGTCGTGGTGATCGAGAATTACGGCTACCAGTGCATCCGCGATCTGCAGGAAGGCACGACGGGCACGGAGAATTTCGGCAACGAGTTCCGCCGCCGCAGCGCCGGCGAGCGCCAGCCGAACGGGGCCTATCTCGAGGTCGACTATGCCGCCAACGCCCGGTCCATGGGCGCGACGACCTTCAGCGCCGATACGCCGGAAGACCTGCAGGCGGCGCTGGCGCAGGCGCGCTCCGTCGCCGGCCCGGTGGTGATCGTCGCCAAGGCGGAGAAGCGCGGCCGCTCGATCGGCTCCGACGTCTGGTGGGACGTCGGCGTCGCCGCAACGACCAAGGCCGAGCAGACGCGCGAGGCCGTGAGCCGCTTCCTCGCCGGGCGCAAGCACCAGCGCGCCCTGGTGTGAGCAAACGGCCATGCTCACGCTCGCCCTGTTCGGCGCCGGCCGCATCGGCCGGATCCACGCCCGGTCCATCGCCCGCCATCCGCGCGCGCGGCTGAGCCATGTCGTCGACCCCGACGGCGCGGCCGCCGCGGCGGTGGCGGCCGAAGCCGGCGGCGTGCCGGCCGATGCCGAGGCCGTGTTCGCCGATCCGGCAGTCGACGCCGTGGTCATCGCCAGCACGGCCGAGACCCATGGCACGCTGATCGAGCGGGCGGCGGCGAGCGGCAAGGCGATCTTCTGCGAGAAGCCGATCGATCGCAGCACCGAGCGCACCCGCGCCGCGATCCGTACCCTGCGCCGGGCCGGGACCAGCCTGTTCCTCGGCTTCCAGCGCCGCTTCGACCCGAGCTTCGCCGCCTTGCAGCAGCGCCTCGCCGCCGGCGAGATCGGCCGTCCCGAGCTCGTCGTGCTGACCAGCCGCGACCCCGCGCCGCCGCCGATCCCTTACATCGAGCACTCGGGCGGGCTGTTCCGCGAATCCATGGTCCATGATTTCGACGTGGCGCGCTGGCTGCTGGGCGAGGAGCCGACCGAGGTCTACGCCACCGGCTCCTGCCTGGTCGACCCACGCATTGCCGCCGTCGGCAGCCCGGACACCGCAGCCGTGACGCTGAAGACCGCCGGCGGCGCCATCTGCGTCATCACGCTGTCCTGGCGCGCCGCCTATGGCTACGACCAGCGCGCCGAGGTGCTGGGCTCGGCCGGCATGCTGCGGCTCGACAACCGCCAGGCCACCAGCGTAGTCAAGGCCGACGCCGCGTCCATCGCCGGCGACCGGCCCTTGCCCTTCTTCCTCGAACGCTATGCCGAGGCCTACGAGGCCGAGCTCGACGCTTTCGTCACCGCGCTGGAGAGTGGGACGCCGTTCCGGCCGAACGAGGAGGACGGGCTGCGCGCCCTGATCCTGGCCGACTGCGCCGAGCAGTCCGCCCGCGCCGGCCTGCCCGTCGCCGTGCCCGGAGAGCTGGAGGTCGGCTCATGACGCGCCGGGCTGAGCTGCTCTTTCCCGCCCAGACCGAGCTCGGGGAATGCCCGGTCTGGGACGCCGCGCGTGATTGCCTGTTCTTCATGGACGTCAGCGAGAAGCGCCTCCACCGCCTGGACTGGCGCAACCGCGCCCTCGGCACGCTCGACCTGCCCGCCATCGGCGGCGGCCTGGTGCTCGGGCGCGATGGGGCGCTCATCGCCGGGCTCCAGACCGGCCTCCATCGCATCGATCCCGAGCGGGGCACGGTCTCCTTCCTGGTCGACCCCGAGCCGGACCGGCCGGACAACCGCCTCAACGAGGCCAAGTGCGACCCGCAGGGCCGGCTGTGGATCGGCTCCATGTCGACCCGCGACCGGTTGCCCTGCGGCCGGCTCTACCGCATGGAACGGGACGGACGGATCGCCGCCGTTCTCGACGGGATCATCATCCCCAATGCCCTGGTCTGGACCGGCCCGCAGACCATGCTGTTCGCCGACAGCGCCCGCCGGCTGATCTGGTCGTTCCGCTGCGATCCCGAGACCGGCGCCCTGTCCGAGCGGCGCGTCTGGGCCGATTGCAGCGCCGCGCCGGGCATGCCGGACGGCATCGCCCTCGATGCCGAGGGCTGCCTGTGGAACGCCGAGTTCGGCGGCGGGCGCATCGTGCGCTACGATCCGGCAGGTCGCCCGATCGAGACGGTTCCCCTGCCCGCCACCCAGGTGACGACCTGCGCCTTCGCCGGCGAGGGCCTGCGCCAACTCGTGGTGGTGACCACCAAGCGCCTGCTCGATGCGCGTGGCCGGCAGGCGCAGAGCCATGCCGGCGACCTCTTCGTGATCGAGCCGCCGGCGCCAGGCGCGCCGGTGCCCTTGTTCGGATGACGCCCATGCCCTCCTCGCCCGATGTCCTGATCGCCTGCGGCTGCCGGCTGGCGGAATCGCCGATCTGGTCGCCCGCCGGCCGGACCCTGCACTGGGTCGACATCCCCGCCGGCCTCGTCCACCGCTGGCGGGCGGAGACCGGCGAGACTGCGTCCTGGCCGCTCGGCGAGGCGATCGGCAGCATCGCGCCCTGTGTTGACGGCAGCTGGCTCGCCGCCACCAAGACCGGCATCGGCCGTCTTGTCCTGGACGGCGGTGCCTATATGCCGTTCGCCACGCCCGAGGCGGGGCGCCCGGCCATGCGTTTCAACGAGGGCAAGGTCGACCCGCGCGGCCGCTTCCTCGCCGGCACGATGAACGAGACGGTGCGCGAGCCCGACGGCACGCTGTACCGGCTCGATCCGGACCTGTCGCTGACACCGCTCCTCGGCGACGTCATCGTCCCGAACGGGCTGTGCTGGAGCCCGGACGGCCGGACGATGTATTTCGCCGACACCCGCCGCCACGCCATCTCGGCCTTCGACTACGACCTCGACGACGGCGTGCCCACGAACCGGCGCATCCTCGTCGACCTCGCGAGCTATGGCGGCCTGCCCGACGGCGCCGCGGTCGACGACGAGGGGTGCCTGTGGGGCGCCCTGTTCGGCGGCGGCCGCATCGTGCGCTACACCCCGGACGGGCGCATCGACCGGGCCATCGCCCTGCCGGTCAGCCAGGTCACGTCTCTCGCTTTCGGCGGGCGGGACGGGCGCACGTTGTTCGTCACCACCGCGCGCCACCTCCTCGACGAGGCGGCGTTGCGCAGCCAGCCGCTGGCCGGGCATATCTTCGCCGTCGATGCCGGGGTCTCCGGCCGCCCCGATCCCCGCTTCGCCGGCAGCTTTGCGAGGCGGCCATGATCCTCACCTTCGAGATCGGCGGCTCGAGCATCCGCGCCGGGCTCTACGACCCCGCCGGCCATAGGGTCCTTCGCGAGGCGCGGGCGCCGACGCCGAGCTTCGTTACCGAGCCCGCGGCCGACACCGGGACCATCCTGGAGCGGCTGGGCCGCCGCCTCGCCGAGCTGGCCGTGGGGCTCGGCGCCGAGGCCCCGGATGCCGTCGGGATCGGCTATCCCGGCCCGGTGTCGCCGGAAGGGATCGCCCTTTCCTCCCCGACCATCCTCGGCGAAGGCCGCGACCGGCCGGTCGACGTCGCCGCCCTGGTGCGCGCCCATTTGCGGGCGCCTGATGTCGTGGTGGTCAACGACGTCACGGCCTGCGGCTATCGCTATGTCGCCGAGGGGCTCCGGGACTTCTGCCTGGTCAATGTCGGCTCGGGCGTCGGCAACAAGCTGTTCCTCGACGGGCGCGCCGTGGTCGGCCCCGGCGGGCGCGGCGGCGAGATGGGCCATTTCGCCATGGACATGCGGCCGGACGCGCCGCTCTGCCAGTGCGGCGGCCGCGGCCATCTCGCGGGCATCGCCTCCGGCCGGGGTGTCGAGGCGCATCTGCGCCGTGCCGCGGCGGCCGGCCCGACCACGGCCGAGATCGTCGCCGCCTTCCATGCTGGCGATCCCTGGACGCGGGCGCGCATCGCCGAGACCGCGGCGCCGCTGGCGCACGCCGTCGCCGGCCTGCACGCCATGGTCGGCGTCGAGCGCTTCATCCTGCTCGGCGGCTTTGCCCTCGCGATGGGCGAGCCCTATCGAGCGCTGCTCGCGGAGCTCTGCGCCCGGGCCGTCTGGGACCTCGGCCAGGACTGGGACGCCATGCTCACCCTCGGCGAGCCCGGCGACCAGGACGGCCTGCTCGGCCTCGGCTACGTCGCCGGGCGGAGCCGATGAGGAGCCTCCGCGGCCCCCTCACCGCAGGAAGCGCAGCATCGCCTCGGCCAGGGCCTCCGGCTGCTCCAGCGCCATGCTGTGGCCGCAGCGTTCGATCTCGACATAGTCGACATGGCTCGCGACGTTGCCGATCTGGCGCCGCGGCTCGTCCTTCATGAAATAGTCCGACCCGATCGCCAGCACAGGGATGTCGAGCTTCTCCTTCGCCCATTCGCGGGTCAGGCGGATATTCTCGAAATGGGCGCGGTAGACGGCGAAGATGCCGCGCAGCCCGCCCGGCCCCGAGGCGCTGCGCACCCATTCGTCCACGGCCTCGTCCGAGAGCGCCGCCGGGTTGAAGGTCTCGTTCTTCATCCAGGTCGACCAGAAGATCGCCTCGCGTCCCTGGATCAGCATTTCCGGCACGTCGCGCAGGAAGAAGAAGTTCACGTGCCAGGACCAGTGGATCGAGGCGACGTTCTCCTCGTTGAGGAAGGACCAGAGCTCGATGCCGAAGCCGGGCAGCAGCATCTCGCCGAAGGAGAGCTTCTTGACCCGCCGCCTCTCGCTCGCGGCGAGCGCATAGGCGAAGGCCGCGCCCCAGTCCTCGCCGGCGACGCAGAACGTGTCATGGCCGAGCGCGGTCATCAGCTGCGCCAGGTCCTGAGCCACCGTGGCCATGTCGTAGCCGGCGGCCGGCTTCTCCGACTCGCCGAAGCCGCGGATGTCGGGCGCGACCACGGTGACATGCGGGGTCAGCAGCGGGATCAGCCGATACCAGTAGGAGGCCGTCTTCGGCACGCCGTGCAGCAGGAGCAGCGGCGGCCCGGATCCGGCGGTGACGTAGTGCAGGCGCACGCCGTTCACCGCGGCCCGGCCGTGGACGGCTGGCCTGCCGGCATGGTCGCGGATCTCGATGGCCATGGAGCCCTCCCGATGTGATGGGACGCGTCAGGCGGCGACGCGCTTCAGCTGCTCGTCGACGAAGCGCTTGGCGCGCGGCACGTCCGCCTCCTCCAGATGCTCGATGATCAGAGGGATGTTGGGATGCCGCTCGCTCAGCCGCTTGAGATAGAGCGCATAGTTGAGGTCGCCCAGGCCCGGGCCCGGCATCTCGATGGCGCCGATGCCGCGGAAGCTGTGGGCGCTGGAGGCGTCCATCTCGGCATATTTCTCGCCCGCGTCCGCGGCCCGCTTCACGTCCTTGGCATGGGCGCACCTGACGTGCGCCGCCAGCGGCGCGTCGAAGATCCGGTTCAGCGTCTCGTCGATGCGATCGATATTGTGGTCCTCGAAATAGTTGGTCGGGTCCATCATCAGCCCGAAGCCGGGGCTGTCGATCTCCTCGACGATGCGGTTGGTCCGCTCGATCGTGCCGACGACATTGTTGACATAGGTCTCCAGGAGGAAGACGGCGCCGTGGTCCTCGGCATAGCGGGCGAGCTCGGCGAGGATCGCCCGGCACTCCAGATAGCCCGCCTCGGTCTGGTTCTTCGGATCGGGAATGTAGTCACTGTCGGCGTTGAAGGTGCCGGCTTCGCTGGCGACATAGGGCGTGCCGAGCAGCCGGGCGTGCTTGAGCGCGAACTTGACGTGGTCGATATAGGCCTGGCGCGTCGCCGGCTCCGGATGGGTCAGGTTCTTGTAGGCGGCGATGCAGGAGATCGGCAGGTCGGCGTCGCGGAAGGCGTCCGCCACGCGCCGGCAGTCGTCGACGGCCTTGGGACCGGGACGCAGGACCAGGTCCTTGAACGCGGTGTCGAGCTGGACGTTGGTGAACCCGTGCTGCTTGATGCGGCGGATCGTCTCGTCCAGGCCGTAGGGGAAGTAGCCGGTGAATATGCCGACGGACATCATGGCTTCGGTCTTTCCTGCAGGGGGGACGGAGCGGATCAGCGCAGGCGCGGCACGTCGACCCAGCCGTCGCCGCGGGCGGCCGCCAGCGCCGCGTCGAGGATCTCGCAGCAGCGCAGGCCATCCTCGAAATTGGGCGCCGGCGAGCGGCCGACGGCGATGGATTCGACCAGCTGCCGGGCGTTGAGCACGAAGGCCTCGGCATAGCCGATGCCCTGCCCCGGCGAGCCCTGGCCGCGACTGCCCTGCACGATGGGGAACCAGAACAGGTTGGCACCGGGATGAACGCCGCCGACCAGGATCTGGCGATAGCCGGCGAGATCCTGCGGGTCCTCGTCGGAATAGAAATGCAGCTCGTTGTTGCGTTCCCAGGAGAAGCGCAGCGCGCCGCGGTCGCCGACCACGGTGAAGAACACGTCGTTCTTGAACCCCGGCAGGGCCCAGCTCGCATGGACCGAGCCGACGGCGCCGTTCTCGAATTCCAGCATCGTCGTCACGAGGTCGTCGACCTCGACCGGCGCCTTGACGCCGGGGCGGCCGGGCAGGCTGCGCTCGGGGATGAAGGTACGGGTGCGCGCCGCGAGGCGCTTGACGTCGCCGACGAGGTAGCGGGCGAGGTCGAGGATGTGCGAGCCGATGTCGCCCGCCGCCCCCGAGCCGGCGGGGCCGCGGCGGAAGCGCCAGTGCAGCGGCACCGCATCGTCATTGTTGTGGTCCTGGAAGAAATGCCCTTCGAAATAGCGCACCGCGCCGATCCGGCCCGCGGCGATCACGTCGCGCGCCTGCCGGATGGCCGGCCAGTTGCGATAGGTGAAGTTGACCATGTGCACCCGCCCCGAGGCGCGCGCGGCGTCGAGCATGCGCGCGGCGCCCGCCGCGTCGGTCGAGAGCGGCTTCTCGCACAGCACGTGCTTGCCGTGGGCGAAGGCGTCGGCGACGATCTCCTCGTGGCTGTCATTGGGCGTGGCGACGCTCACCACGTCGATGTCGTCGGCGCGGGTGACGTCCTTCCAGTCCGCCGAGGATTTCGACCAGCCCCAGCGATCGGCGGCGTCCCGCGCCAACCGCTCGTCGATGTCGGCGATCCGCACCAGCTCGATCGCCGGGCAGTCCGGCCAGGCCAGGGCTGGGAGGTTGCGGAAGGCCAGGCTGTGCAGCTTGACCATGTAGCCCCCGCCGATCATGCCGAAACGCAGCCTCGCCATGCACGTGCCTCCTGGGAATGGCCGGTCGCGGGTTGCCGCTTGTCGCTCGCGGCCCTCGGCCGCGCCGGCTCGAAGCAGGCGTAACAGTTTTTGCATTGCTATGCAAATTGCAGCGAGACCAGGGACATGCGCATTTTGCCGCAGCATCGGAGGGAGAGTGATGCCGCGGACGGGCCGGCATGGAATGGATAGGGGTTCATCGCACGGCGAGGGT
Organism: Labrys wisconsinensis; assembly: GCF_030814995.1. Taxonomy (GTDB): domain Bacteria; phylum Pseudomonadota; class Alphaproteobacteria; order Rhizobiales; family Labraceae; genus Labrys; species Labrys wisconsinensis. The sequence continues at coordinate 152,296 of NZ_JAUSVX010000019.1, forward strand.
CCCGCCGCCCCCTCCGCCCTCTCACCTCACCGGCCGAGGTCCGTCGAAAACCCGAGCTCCTGCAGGTCCTCCGCGATCCCCGCAGCCGAGCGGTAGATCAGGCTGATGAATCCGGCGGCAGCGGCGAAGGCGGCGCTGGCCGGTTCGTCCTCGACCATGATGCGGGGCACGCCCGCCGGCAGGGCGGCGGCGGCGAGCGCGAACAGCGCCCCATCGCGCTTGTCGGCGCCCTGCTCGAAGGAGAGGAAACGGTGCTGCAGCAGCCGGTCGAGATGGAGACGGCGCTCGAGGTCGGCAGCGCGCTCGGCCGTGGTCTCGGCGATCACGCCGAGCGCGAAGCCGGCGGCGGCGAGGTGTTCGAGGAGGACGACCATGCCGGGATGGGGCTCGAAGCAGGCGAGCCAGGCGCGGCGGATCATCTCCGCATCAAGGCCGGTCGCGGCCTGCAGGCGCGGGCCGATCCAGGCCCAGAACGCCCCGGCCTCGATCTCGCCGCGGCGAAGGGCCCAGCTCTCCGGGCCGGAGAACAGGGTGGAGAGCGCCGCCCTGTCCGCACCGGTCTCGGTGGCGAGGCGCTCGATCAGGATGCGGGTGCCGTTGGTGAACAGCACGCCGCTGGCGTCGAAGCAGACGACCGCCGGGACGACCGATGCTACCGCATCCATGCTGAAGTCACCGGTGCCCCTGCATCAGCTCGTAGCTGTGCGTGTAGATCTCGATGACGTTGCCGAAGGGATCGCGGCAATAGCACATGCGGTACTCCGTCGTTTCGCCGCGCTCGATCCACAGCTTCGAGATCACGGCCCCGCCCGTCGCGGCGATCTTCGCGCTGAGGGCGTCGATGTCGGGGTCGGTGACGCAGATGTGGAAGAAGCCGCTCTTCCAGAACTCGACCGTGTCCGGCCGGCGCTCGTGCGGCGGGTCGATCAATTGGAACAGCTCCAGCCCGACGCCGTTGGCGCTGGTCAGGTGCGCCATGCGCATGTGGCGGAAGGCCGGGCCGAGCACGTCGACCGCTTGGGCGCCGGACGCCGCCTCGGCCCGGATCTCGTTCGGCCCCGAGATCAGGCGGAAGCCGAGCACCTGCCCATACCAGGCGATGGCGGCGTCGAGGTCGGCGACGCCGACGCCGACATGGTTGATCGGCCGCGGGGCGGCGGAGGATGCGTTGTCCGTCATGGCTGTCACCTGTAGCCGCGCCGCACACCGTCCTCGGCTGCGGCAAGATTGGAGGCGTCGACGATGGCCGGGCCGGTATGGATGTCGGAGGCGAGGGTGAAGCCCCTGGCCTTGTGCAGCCACATCGCCTCGACCGAGAGATAGCCCTGCAGATATTGCTGGCTGTCGATGGTGGCCAGGATCCGCCCCGACCGGATGCCGTCGATCTGCAGCTGCGCCACGTCGAAGGTGAGGTGCGGGACCTGCCGCCCGCCGGACAGGCCCTCGCTGCCGGCCAGCACCGCCTCGGCCCCGGGCGGCCCGAGCGTCAGCACCGCGTCGATGACGGGCGCGGCCTCGAGCCGCTCGCGCACCGCGCTCGCACAGGCGGCCGGGTCGCCGCCAGGGATGCGCAGGCGCTCGACCGGCACGCCGGCCGCCTCGCAGGCGCGCCGGAACCCCTGCCAGCGGTCATTATGGCAGATGTGCTCGTGGAGATAATGGTCGACGCAGAGCGCCGCGCGCGGCCGCACCTTCTCCAGCACGTAGCGCCCGGCGAACTCGCCGGCATGGCCGTCATCGCCGCCGATATAGAAGAGATAGGGGATGCGCTCGCCGGCCGGACGGGGATCCTTGGCGTTGATGCAGATCAGCGGGATGCCGGCCGCCACCGCCCGGCGCAGCGGGCCGTCGACCGCGCCGATGTCGGGCACGGTGGAGATCAGCCCGTCGGGCCGGGCATGGGTCGCCCCCTCGATCAGGCCGGCCTGGATCTCCGGCGAGAACTTGCCGGGGCGCAGATGCTCGACATCGACGTCGTAGCGATCGGCGGCGTCGATCAGCCCGCGCCGGAACACCTCCCAGAACACGTCGCCCAGGATGTCATGCGTCACTGCGTAGAATTTCAGCCGCTTGGCCACTATCGTCCTCCCTTTGGGGCGCGGGTTTCCTACAGCGCACCGGTACGCAATGATCGTCAGACCGCGACGCCCGCCGCTCCCCTCCCCCTTGCGGGGAGGGGTGAGGGGTGGGGGTCCATCAGAACGGGGCGCGACGCACAGCGTAGGCGCCCTTTGCAGCCCGCCCACTCCATTCTGCACGACCCCCACCCTTTATCCCTCCCCACAAGGGGGAGGGAAGACACCGGCGTCGCGGCAGTCTGGCACCGCCGCGTCTCGCCCAACCGGTTGCCACGCTTCGACGCCATGGCATCAGTGTCTCAAGTTTCGATTTGCATAGCTAATCATTTTTGCTACTGTCAAGTCCAATGAGGCCGGAAGCAGCCCGCCGGGGGCGCACGGGAGGGCGAGGCAACGATGCAGGGATCCATGGCTGCCCTAGGCCCGGCCGTCCGCGGCGCCCCTGCGCCGGCCCTCGACGTGCGTGGCTTGTCCAAGGCCTTCGCCGGCGTGCCTGTCCTGAAGGACGTGGATTTCCGCATGGAATCCGGCGAGATCACCATGCTCGTCGGGGAGAATGGCGCCGGCAAGTCGACCCTCAAGAACATCCTGTGCGGCGTGCTGCGGCCGGATGGCGGCAGCATCACCGTGGCCGGGGAGCGCTTCGACCGGCTCGACGGCGGCCGGGCCGAGGCGCTCGGCATCGGAGTCGTCCACCAGGAGCTCAGCCTGTTCCCGAACCTGTCCGTGTCTGAAAACCTATTCATCGGCAACCGCCCGCGCCCCTTCGGCCGGGTCGACTGGAAGGGTCGGCGCGCACGGGCGCGGGCGCTGCTCGAGGGCGAGCTGGACAGCGCCATCGACCCGGATGCGCCGGTGGAGAGCCTCTCCATCGGCCAGCGCCAGCTGGTCGAGATCGCCAAGGCGATCGCCGCCTCCTCGCGCATCCTGATCCTGGACGAGCCGACCACCAGCCTGACTGCGCCCGAGCGCGAGCATCTCGGCGCCGTCGTGCGCCGGCTGAAGGCGAAGGGCCTGGCCATCCTCTACGTCACCCATTTCATGGACGAGATCTATGCCCTGGCCGACCGCATCGTCGTGCTGCGTGACGGCCGCATGGTCGGCGGCGGCACCCCGGCCGAGATCGACCGGCGGGCCCTCGGCACGCTGATGGCCGGCCGCGCCCTCGACGTCGCGGTGGCGGCGCTGCCGCCGGTCGCCGCCGGCGCCCCCGCCCTGCTCGCGGTGGAGGATCTCGACGACGGCCGCATGGTGCACGGCGTCAGCTTCGATCTGCGCGCCGGCGAGGTCCTCGGCCTCGCCGGGCTGGTCGGCGCGGGGCGCAGCGAGATCGCCGAGGCCATCGTCGGCCTCCGGCCCGCCGCCGGCCGCGTCCGCCTCGCCGGCCTGGCCTATGACGGCCGCTCGCCGCGCGAAAGCCTGAAGCGCGGCCTGGTCCTGGTCTCCGAGGACCGCCGGCGCGACCAGGCCTTCCTCGGCCGTTCCGTCGCCGAGAACGCCGCCGCCGCGCTGCTCGGCCGCGTGTCCGGCCATCTCGGCCTGATCGAGGCGGCCGCCGACCGCGCCCTCGTCGGCGAGGTGCTGCGCCGCACCGCCGTCAGCCACCCCGGTGCGGGCGCGCCGATGGCCGCCCTCTCCGGCGGCAACCAGCAGAAGGTCATCCTCGGCCGCTGGCTCGCCGCCGGCCCGACCGTGGCGATCCTGGACGAGCCGACCAAGGGCGTCGACATCGGCGCCCGCGCCGTGATCCATCGCCTGGTGGTCGAGCTCGCCCGCGCCGGCGTCGCGGTCCTGCTGATCTCCTCCGACCTCAACGAGCTCCTCGCCCTGTCGCACCGCATCGCCATCCTGCACAAGGGACGGCTCGCCGCGACCGTCGATCCCCGACAGACCGGTGCCGCCGCGATCGTCGAGATCGCCTCCGCCGGCGAGGACGCGGCGCCATGACCGGCCTGCGCGCATTCCTGCCGCGCGCCATCGCGGCCCGCGGCCTGCAGGACGGCTCGCTGCTGCTGGTGCTCGCCCTGCTCCTCGCCGTGTTCTCGGCGCTGAGCGACCGATTCTTCCAGGCCGACAATTTCGCCAACCTGGTGATGCAGGCCTCGGCCGTGGCGGCCGCGGCGGTCGGCATGACCCTGGTGGTGATGACCGCCGGGATCGATCTCTCCGTCGGCTCCGGCATGAACCTCGCCCTGGTCACGGCGGTGGCGGTCGCCGGCGCGCCGGGCGAGATGGCCTACACCACGCAGACCGGCTGGCTGGTCTACCCCGTGGCGCTCATCGCCGGCGCGCTGCTCGGGGTCGTCAACGCCGTGCTGATCCTGCGTCTGCGGCTGAGCCCGCTGATCGCCACGCTCGGCACGCTGACGCTCTATCGCGGCCTGGCGCTGCACGTCACCGGCTCGAACGAGATGCTGGTGTTCGGCGCCATCCGCGCCTTCGGCCGCGGCGTCCTCGCCTTCGGCATCGGCGCGCCGGTGTTCGCGGTGCTGGCGCTGGCCCTCGCCACGGCGCTGTTCCTGCGCCACGTCTCGCTCGGCCGCTTCATCCTGGCCGTCGGCGGAGCCGAGCGCTCGGCCCGCGAGACCGGCCTGCCGACCGGCCTGGTGATGGCCGCGGTCTACGGCTTCGCCGGCCTCACCGCCGCGCTGGCCGGGCTGATCGTGGTCGGGCGGGTCGGCGCCATCAACCCGGATCTCGGCTGGCAGTTCGAGTTCACGGTGATCACCGCGGTCGTGCTCGGCGGCACCAGCCTGTTCGGCGGCCGCGGCTCGATCTTCGGCTCGGTGATCGCGGCGCTGGTGCTGGCCACGGTCAGCAACGGCCTCAACCTGATCGGGGCCAATCCCTTCGTCTACGACGTCATCCGCGGCGGCGTGCTGCTCGGCGCGGTCGGGCTCGACGCCCTGTCGCGGCGCGGCCGGGCCGGCCTCGCCGCGGGATAGGACTGCAGATTCGGCCAGCCGGAACGGCGGCCGCCGGGCGACCCGCATCGCCCCAACCCAGGGAGAAACGCATGAACCGTCAGATCCTCCTCGCGCTCACCGCCGCGCTCGCGGCCGTCGTCGCGCCGGCCGCCCGCGCCGACGACATCACCATCGGCGTCTCCTTCGACAAGATGGAATCCTTTCGCCAGGGCGAGCTCAAGGCGATCGAGGCCGCCGCTGCCCGCCACGGCGTCCGGATCGTGTTCCAGAACGCCCAGGAGGACGCCCAGCGCCAGGCCTCGCAGATCGAGAGCATGATCTCGCAGGGGGTGAAGGCGATCGTCGCCATTCCCTGGGACATCCAGGCAGCGGTGAACGATGCAGCCACCGCCCATGCCGCCAATGTCGCCTATGTCACGCTCGACCAGGCGCCGGCCGACCTCAGCGCGGTCGACTTCCATGTCGGCGGCGATCCCTGCGCCGACGGCAGGGCTGCGGGCGAATTCTTCGCCAAGGCGGCGGACGGCAAGCCTTTCAAGCTGCTGGAGCTGCAGGGGGGCCTGTCCAACGATAACGGCATCCGCCGCTCCAAGTGCCTGGACGAGGTGCTGGCCGCGCACAAGAACGTCACCATCGTCGCGCAGGTGCCGACGGACTGGAAGCCGGAGAAGGCGCTCGATGGCACCGAGAATGCCCTCCAGGCCCATCCCGACCTCAACGCCATCTATTCCCCCTGGAATATCGGCCTGCAGGGCGTCTTCTCCGTGCTGGAGAAGCGCGGGCTGAAGAAGAAGGTCGGCGAGCCCGGCCACCTCGCCATCGTCTCCATCGACGGGGCGCCGACCGGCTGCCAGGCGGTGCGCGACGGCTTCATCGACATGGACCTCGCCACGCCGGTCGGCGACATGGCCGAGGCCGCGGTCGCCGCCGCCGTCAAGGCCGCCAAGGGCGAGCCGATCCCGCAGCGCACCCTGTTCCTCGCCGGCACCGCCTACACGCCGGCGGACGTGCAGGAGAAGGCGTCCAAGGTCTGGGGCTGCGCCCCGGCCACCAACTGAGGCTCGCGATGAGCGTGGCGACGCCCGACCATCAGACCCGGGCGCCCGGCGGCCCTCCCGCCGGGCAAGCCCGCGCGGCCTTCGACCGCCTCGCCGGCATCCCGATGCTGCCGGTGGCGGTCCTCGTCTTCGCGGCCTTCGCGCTGACGGTTCCCGGCTTCGGCACCGTGGTCAACCTCGACACCATGGCGCGGGTGCTGGCGCCGCTCCTGGTCGCCGCGATCGGCGCCACGCTGATCATGCTGGCCGGCGGCATCGATCTCTCGGTCGGCGCCACCATGAGCCTGGCCTCGGTGCTCGGCGCCATGGCGATGAAGGAGAGCGGCAGCGTGGCGCTCGGCTGCGCCGCCGGCGCGGCGGTCGGAGCCGCCGTCGGCGTCGTCAACGCCGTCGCCATCGTGCGCCTGCGCCTCACCCCCTTCGTGCACACGCTGGCGGTGATGCTCACCGCCCGCGCCCTCGCCTTCCTCGCCTCGCACGGCGCCTCGGTCGGCGGCCTGCCGCCGGCAGCGACCGCCTTCGGGCGGCTGCGGCTCGCTGGGGTTCCCGTGCTGCTGCTGATCGCCGCGGCGCTGTTCCTCGTGGCGCTGCTCGTCCTGCACCGCAGCGTCTTCGGCCGCTGGATCTATCTCGTCGGCGCCAACGAGCGTGCCGCGCTGTTCAACGCCGTGCCGGTCGACCGGGTCAAGGCGGCGCTCTACGTCCTCGGCGGCACCGCCGCGGGCATCGCCGCCATGCTGGCGGTGCTGCGCCTCGGCTCCGGCTCGCCGGTGCTGGGCGACAACATCCTGCTGCAGGTGATCGCCGCGGTGGTGGTCGGCGGCACCAGCGTCTTCGGCGGCGAAGGCGGCCTGGTGCGCACGCTCACCGGGGTCGCCCTGATCGTCATGCTCGACAAGGGGCTCGATATAATCGGTCTCGCCTTCTACGACCAGGCGATCATCATCGGCCTCGTCATCCTGGCCGGCAGCGCCCTCGGCACCGCCCTGCAGCGCCGCAAGACCCTGCGCGGCTGATCAACCATCATCGAGGTCCCGCCATGCCCGTCCAACCGCTCTGCCTCGTCGGCGCCGGCCGCATCGCCCGCGTCCATGCCGGCTCGATCGCCCGTTCCCACCGCGCCCGGCTCGCCGCCGTGGTCGATCCCGATCCCGCCGCCCGGGCGGACATCGCCGCGGCCCACGGCGCGCAGGCCTTCGCGACGCTGGACGAGGCGCTCGCCGCCGGCAGCTTCGCCGGCATCGTCATCGCCTCGCCGACCGGCACCCATGCCGACTATGTCGAGGCCTGCGTCGAGGCCCGCCTGCCCGTGCTGTGCGAGAAGCCGGTCGACCTGACGCTGGCGCGCGTCGACCGCTGCCTCGAGCGCATCGCCGGCTGCGGCGTGCCGGTCACGGTCGGCTTCCACCGCCGAGCCGACGCGGCGCGGCGCGAGGTCAAGGCGGACGTCGCCCAAGGCCGCATCGGCCGGCCCGAGCACGCGCTGCTGGTCAGCCGCGACCGCCTGCCGCCGCCGCCCGCCTATATCGCCCATTCCGGCGGCATCGTCCGCGACATGCTGATCCACGACCTCGACGAGATCGTCTGGCTGTTCGGCGATGGTCCGCTCAGCGTCACGGCGGAGCTGCGCCCCTTCGAGGATCCCGCCCTCGCCGGCCTCGGCGATCACGGTTCGGCCGCCGTCACCATCGCCTATGACGACGGGCCGGTCTGCCACGTCGTCGCCTCGCGCCGCTGCACCTATGGCTTCGAGCAGCGCATCGAGGTGTTCGGCTCGCTCGGGCTCACCGCCTGCCCGAGCCTGCCGGCCCGCCACGCCACCCTGGCCGGCGGCGCCGGCTTCGTCCGCCCGCCCCTGCACGAGTCCTTCCGCGAGCGCTACGCCGCCGCCTACGAGGCCGAGCTCGACGCCTTCCTCGACATGGCCGAAGGCCGCGCGCCGCCGCTCTGCCCGGTGGACGAAGCGCGCATGTCGCTGGCCCTGGCCGAGCTGGTCATCGCAGCGCATCGCAGCGGCGGCCGCGTGCGGAGCACCGGCCTCGGCAGGGCGGCCGCCGGGACGTAGAGAGACTGGTGGAACGACTGCCCGATCTGCAACGGCCGTGAGCGTTCGTCCGTGCGTGCACGGGAACCTCGACGTCATCGGCGGACTTGATCCGCCCATCCACACGACCACCGTCGGTATACGCCTTGCGAGGATGCGCCCAATATTGCAAAGCTATGCAAAACGAGCTACGACCATCTCATCGCTCTGTTCAGAGCCATCGCAGGCCCTTTCCGCATCCGGAGCCCCTCATGCCGATCAATCTCGCCAACGCCCCCGTGTCATGGGGCGTCGACTATGCCGACGATCCCAAGAACCCGGCCTGGGACAGGGTGATGAGCGAGATCGCCGAGGCGGGCTATCGCCATACCGAGCTCGGCCCCTACGGCTATTACCCCACCGAGCCCGAGCGGCTGCACGGCGAGTTCACGCGCCGCGGCCTCACCGTGGCCGCCGGTTTCGTCTTCCAGGTGCTGCATGATCCGGCGAAGAGAGAGGACGTGCTCGACGTCGCCACCCGTACGGTGGCGCTGCTGGCGGCGGTCGGCGGGCGCCATCTCGTCACCATCGACCATATCAGCGAGGAGCGGATGCGCACCGCCGGCCGGGCCGACCTGGCGCAGCGCCTCGACGCGCCGCGCCGGCGCCACATGCTCGACCTGATCGAGCGCATCGCCGACATGGCCCTCGCCCGCGGCGTCACGCCGGTGATCCACCAGCACGCCGGCTGCTATATCGAGTTCGAGGACGAGATCGAGGCGGTGGCGGCGGCGCTCGACCCCGCCAAGGTCGGCCTGTGCATCGACACCGGCCACATGGCCTATGCCGGCATCGACCCCGTCGCCTTCTACCGCCGCCATGCCAGCCGCGTGAAGTATTTCCATTTCAAGGACATAGACCGCGCGATCCATGCCCGTGTCGTCGCCGAGCGGGTGCCGTTCCTCGAAGCGGTCGCGCAGAAGGTCTTCTGTCCGCTCGGCCGCGGCGTGGTCGACTGGCCGGGCCTCGCCAGCGCCCTGCGCGAGACCGGCTTTGCCGGCGCGGCCACCATCGAGCAGGACATCGACCCGACGGTCTCGCTGACGCCGATCGAGGACGCCAGGGCGAGCCTGGCCTATCTCCGCTCCGTCGGCTTCTGAACCAAGGCATTGGAGGAAGCGCAATGGCACGCATACTCAAGACCGGGCGGTCGGGCACGGACAAGGCGGCGGATGCCGAGCGCGTCAAGGCGAGCGTCGAGGCGATCCTGGCGGAGGTCTCGGCCCGCGGCGACGCGGCGGTGCGCGAGCTCTCGCAAAAGTTCGACACCTGGTCGCCGGAGAGCTTCCGGCTGTCGCAGGCGGAGATCGAGGCCTGCATCGCGGCCCTGTCGCCGCGCGAGATCGAGGACATCACGTTCGCGCAGGCGCAGGTGCGCCGCTTCGCCGAGATCCAGAGGGCAGCGCTGCGCGACGTCGAGGTCGAGACCCTGCCCGGCGTGGTGCTCGGCCACAGGAACATCCCGATGGCCTCCGTCGGCTGCTACGTGCCCGGCGGCAAGTACCCACTGGTCGCCTCCGCGCATATGGGCGTGGTCACCGCCAAGGTTGCCGGAGTCAAGCGCGTGGTGGCGATGACGCCGCCCTTCGAGGGCAGGCCGGCGCCTGCCGTGGTCGCGGCCATGGCGCTCGGCGGCGCCGACGAGATCCACATCCTCGGCGGCATCCAGGCGGTGGCGGCGATGGCGCTGGGCACGCAGAGCATCGCCCCGGTCGACTTCCTCGTCGGGCCGGGCAACGCCTATGTCGCCGAAGCCAAGCGCCAGCTCTTCGGCCGTGTCGGCATCGACCTCCTCGCCGGCCCGACGGAGACGCTCGTCATCGCCGACGACAGCGTCGATGCCGAGCTCTGCGCCACCGACCTGCTCGGCCAGGCCGAGCACGGCCCGAATTCGCCGGCGGTGCTGCTGACCAATTCGGAGACGCTGGCGCGGGAGACCATGGCCGAGGTCGAGCGGCTCCTGACCATCCTGCCGACCGCGGCCATCGCCCGCCGCGCCTGGGAGGATTACGGCCAGGTCATCGTCTGCGACAGCGACGATGAGATGGTGGCCGAGGCCGACCGCCTCGCCTCCGAGCACGTGCAGGTGATGACGCGCGACCCCGACTACTTCCTCCAGCACATGACCAATTACGGCGCGCTGTTCCTCGGCCCGCGCACCAATGTCGCCTATGGCGACAAGGTGATCGGCACCAACCACACGCTGCCCACCCTCGGGGCTGCCCGCTACACCGGCGGGCTCTGGGTCGGCAAGTTCCTCAAGACCTGCACGTATCAGAAAGTCCTCACCGACGAGGCCAGCGTCCTCGTCGGCGAGTACTGCTCGCGGCTCTGCGTGCTGGAAGGCTTCCTCGGCCATGCCGAGCAGGCCAATATCCGCGTGCGACGCTATGGCGGGCGCAACGTGCCCTATGCCCAGGCGGCGGAATGAGCCTACCGCGCACGCCCTCGCTGCGGCTCGACGGCCGGCGCGCCCTGGTCACCGGCGCCGGTCGCGGCCTGGGGGCCGCCGCCGCCGCGGCGCTGGCGCAGGCGGGCGCCGCGGTGCATGCCGCCGCCCGCACGCTGGCGGAGGTCGAGGCCCTGGCCGAGGCGATCCGGGCCGAGGGCGGGGCGGCGCAGGCCCTCCGCCTCGACGTCACCGACGTCGCGGCGGTGCGCGCGGAGCTCGAGGCCCTGCCGCCCTTCGACATCCTGGTCAACAATGCCGGCACCAACCGGCCGAAGCCCATGCTGGAGGTGACGCCCGAGGACTATGACGCGGTCGAGGGGCTGAACCTGCGGGCCGCCTATTTCGTCGCCCAGGCAGTGGTGTCGCGTCTCGCCGCCGCCGGCCGCGGCGGCAGCATCATCCACGTCTCCTCGCAGATGGGCCATGTCGGCGCCGCCGACCGCACGCTCTACTGCGCCACCAAGCACGGCATCGAAGGCCTGACCAAGGCGATGGCGATCGAGCTCGCCCCGCTCGGCATCCGCGTCAACGCCGTGGCACCGACCTTCATCGAGACACCGATGACCCGCCCCTTCCTGGCGGACGAGGCCTTCCGCGCCGCGGTGCTGAGCAAGATCCGCCTCGGGCGCCTCGGCCGGGTCGAGGACCTCATGGGCGCCGTCGTCTACCTCGCCTCCGATGCCGCGGCGCTGGTCACGGGAACCTCGCTGCGGGTCGATGGTGGGTGGACGGCGGGGTAGCCGACGAAGGGCGGGCGCGATCGACGGGCTTGTCCCGGCCGTGCCCCAGCGAAATCAAATTCGATTTCACGGAAAATACGGCAGCTCCGATATTCGCAACGACATCAGCCGGCGCTTCTTCCTGCACAACCGGAGTTCGCGTGGATGGGCGGAACAAGTCCGCCCATGACGGTCGAGGATGACGCTGCCGTTGTGCCTCACCCGCAACGGTTCCGTCATGGCCGGGCTTGATGCCCGGCCATCCACGCGAACGCGCGTTTCACCGTCATAGACGCGGCGTGCGTTGCCGGTCCTGCCTGCACCGTCGATCCGGTCGCCGGATCAAGCCCGCTTCAACCGCCCCTGTTGGGCACCTCACCCATCCTCAGCCCGCCTCCCCCTCCACCCGCACCCATGCCCGCCGCGCCGCCGACCGCGCCATGGCGTGGATGGTGCGCTCGATCGTCAGGCCGGCGGCGAAGCCGAAGACCGGTTCCTCGCGCCCGGCGATGGCGTCGATGAACCGGGCGGCCTCGATGGTCTTGAGGTCGTTGAAGCCGAGCTGGTGGCCCGGAGCCGGGCAGAACTGGCCGTAGGGCGGATGGTCGGCACCGGTGAGGATCCGGCGGAAGCCGCGGGTCGGGCGCGGACCTTCGGCGAGGTAGAGCTCCAGCTCGTTGAAGCGCTCCTGGTCGAAGGCGATCATGCCGCGGTCGCCGTGGATCTCCAGGCGGATGACGTTCTTGCGGCCATGGGCGATGCGGCTGGAGCCGATGACGCCGGCCGCGCCCGAAGAAAAGCGCAGCAGGGCATGGCCGATATCGTCGGTGTCGACGGCGCGCCGGCCGCTGCCGTCGGCCAGCGGCCTGGTGGGATGGACGGTCTCGACGCTGGCGCAGAGCTCGGCCACCGGCCCGGCCAGGAGATGGATCATGGACAGGAGGTGGACGGTGAGGTCGCCGATGGTGCCGAAGCCGGCCTCGGATTTCTGCAGCCGCCACGACCAGGGCTGCTCGGGATCGGCGAGATAGTCCTCGTCGATCTGGCCGCGGACGTCGACGATGCGGCCGATCGCCCCCTCGGCGATCAGGCGCCGAGCGTGCAGCAGCGCCGGATTGCAGGCGAAGTTGTAGCCGAGGACGGCGACGAGCCCGGGCGTGCCGGCCGCGGCCCGCGCCATCGCCTCGGCGTCGGCCAAGGCCGTCGCCATCGGCTTCTCGCACCAGACGTGCTTGCCGGCCGCGAGCGCCGCCACGGCGATCTCGCGGTGCATGTGGTTCGGCGTCGTGACGGAGACCGCGTCGATGGCGGGATCCTCCACCACCCGGCGCCAGTCCGTCGTCGTGCGGGCGAAGCCCCATTCGGCGGCCTTCGCCGCCGTCCGCTCCGCATCGACGTCGCACAGGACCTCGAGCGCCGGCCGAGGGGTCAGGCCGAACACCGCGGCGACGGAGCGCCAGGCGAGGCTGTGCGCCTTGCCCATGAAACCGGCGCCGATGACGGCGACGCGAAGGTGATCCACGACAGTTTCCCTCCTCGGGTTGCAGGCTTGCTCGGCGCGCCGCGGCTCAGACGGTGCCGCCCAGCGCGCTGGAGAGCTGGGCCAGCTCCTTGCCGCCGGCCATCAGGGTCTGCAGCTCGTCCATCGGGATCTCGGCCTTGGCATAGGTGCCGAGCGTCTTGCCGCGGTTGAGCACCGTGAAGCGGTCGCCCACCGCATAGGCGTGCCGGACGTTGTGGGTGATGAAGATCACCCCCAGCCCGTTCTGGCGCACCTGGTGGATATATTTCAGCACCATCGAGGTCTGCGCCACCCCCAGCGCCGAGGTCGGCTCGTCCAGGATCAGCACCTTGGCCCCGAAATACACCGCCCGGGCGATGGC